>JAJDYK010000338.1 GCA_022825185.1 Candidatus Latescibacterota bacterium
GTCGCTCAGGTCCGCTAGGCAGAGGTCGGTGGGGAGGTTTTGGACGGCCGCGGCCATTTGATCGTGGACGAAGACGACTTCCATGCCGTTGTTTGCGTCAGCGTCTATCATCTTGTGGACGACTTGGCCGATCTGGCCGTAGCCGATTAGGCCGATGCGGGTCGATTGTTGGCTCATGGTCTGGCTCCTCAAAACGGGGTGAAATCGGAAGTAGCGAATATATGCACTGGCCGGGGATATGGCGAACAAACGGCGCGTTTGAGCGGTGCAGGTCGCGTCAGTCTTGCAAGCGGCCCCTCAATCCCGCCAATCGACGACCACCCCGACGATATCCCCATCTCGCTCCCGTTTAATACGCTCGAACATCGCCGGCATTTCGGCGCACCCTATTCGATGGGTAATGCAGTGTTCCCACTTGAGCACGCCCATTGCCATGTTCTTGATCACAGCGCGGCGGCAGGGCTGCCAGCCGTCGTCGCAGGGAAAAAACATCTGTAGCCGCTTGCCGTGCGGCGTGGGAAAATCCAGAGAGATCGGATCGTCTCCGTAGTGGCCCTGCCAGACGAAAGACCCAAACCGCCGACAGAGGGCAATCGCCGGATCGATGCACTGTGGATGTCCGGTACACTCGAATACCACATCGGCACCTTCGGGCGCGAGTTCCCGTACTACGGCGGCCACGTCCTGTTTTTTGCCGTTGATTGTACAATCCGCGCCCAGCGCCTTGGCGACCGCCAGCGGTTTTTCATCAATATCCACTGCCACCACCACGCACCCCCGCTGAGCACAAGCTGCCACCACCCCTAAGCCAATCATTCCCACTCCGTGCACCACCACCGTATCCCCCATCCGCGGATTGGCCATATCGACGCCATATAGCCCCACGGCTGGCATCACAAACAAACTCGCCACATCCATTCCCGCTCCGGGCACCATCTTGGCCACGCCATGCGTGGTATTGGGCCGGGTTACGACGCGACTGCAATGCCCGCCGGAAACGCACCCAACCTCCGTCCCGTCGGCCAGCCTCATCGCGTCATTACCGCGAAAGTACACCTCGTCGCCGACCGCAAAATTGTCGATGTCGGTGCCGACGGCTTCTATAGTGCCCGTGCCCTGATAGCCGGTGCACAGCGGAAAGGGGTTGCGGTTCATCTTGCTGATCTTGCCGCTGATCAGTCCGAACTCAGTGCCGATACTGACTCCGGTGAAATGGGTACGGATCGCGACTTGGTCGGGCGCGGGATCGTTTAGTACGACCTCAGTCAGTGCGAAATTTTGCTGTTCGTCGCAGATGAGCGCTTTGGCATTCATGAAAAATCCTTTCGGGTGTTTTGTAGATTGGACTCTGGCCATTTTGTGGGCATAAGTTGGTAGCCGCTCGTCGAGGCGGACGAATGCAGTCTATTTCCGCTCGGAAATTTTGCAGACCCAGATGCTGATTTCGTAGAGCAGGAGTAGAGGCAGGGCCATCAGGATTTGGGAGACTGGGTCGGGCGGCGTGAAGATCGCGCCGAGGACGAAGATGCCGATGATGGCGTAGCGGCGGATACGGCGCATCCGCGCGGCAGTCAGCACCCCGACTTTGGCCAAAAAGAGCGATAGCACGGGCATCTCAAAGACAATGCCAAAGCCGGCGATCAGCCGCAGCACAAAGCCGATGTACTCGTCGGCCGCCCATTGCGAGGTCATGTCGGGCGGCTCTAGTGCGAGGAAAAAGCGCAGCCCGAGCGGGAGGACGATGTAATAGGCGATCATTGCGCCGACCGAGAAGCAGAGGACGCTCAGCGAGATAATCGGCAGCGTGAGCCGTTTCTCGCGCTGCAAAAGCCCTGGGGCGACAAAGCGCCAGGCTTGGTAGAAGATGACCGGCAGCGCCAGCAGTAGCCCGCCGACAAAGGCTATTTGCAAGCTGATGAAGAAGTAGGTCATGGGACGGAGGGCTTGCAGTCGGCGCGCTGGGGGCAGGTCGGCGATGGGTGTGTCCGGTTCGGGTGCAGCATCGGGCGAGTCCAACCACTGGCTCACCAGCTTTTTGATCGCCCGCACTACGCCCGAGGATTGTTGGCTCTCCAAGCTGAGGACGGCCTCTTCGTACGGCCGGGTCAAGATTTGCATGATCGAGTCGGAGAAGGCGAAGCAAATTACCGCGCCCACGACGAGCGCGGCTAGGGCCTTGAGAATGCGCCAGCGGAGTTCTTCGAGGTGGTCGAGAAAGGGCATGTTGGCTTCTCGGGGGGATTCTGGGTCGTGGGGGGATTCTGGGTCGTGATCGACTTCCGGGTCGTGGTTAGCTTCTGGGTCGCGGTCAATCTCTGGGGCGTGTTCAGCTTCTAAGTCGTGGTCGGCTTCCGTTGGCTCGCGGGCGGGGCGCGGCTTGCGGAAGCGGGCGATGAAGGCGACTAGAACGATCAACAAGCAGCCATAGGCGAAGAGGTCGCCATGCTGGGTGTAAAAGGTCGCGGGTTGGCCGACTGGCACGGTGGCGACCGCGACCGCAGGTGTGAAAAGGTCGGTCGCCTCGTAGGTGCGGCCAAATGGGTCGATAAACAGGGAGATGCCGGTGGTGGCGGCGCGGGCGATGGCCGTGCGGTTTTCAACGGCGCGCATGACGTTGATGAGCGCGTGTTGATAGGGCCCCGCGCTGCGGCCAAACCACGAGTCATTGGTGATGTTGACCAGCACGTGCGCCCCGGCTGCCACGTGCTGGCGCACCAGATCGGGAAAGATGGACTCAAAGCAGATGAGCACGGCAAAGGGGTGCCGGGGATGGGCAAAAACTGCGTGCTCCGTGCCGCGTGCGAATTCGGCCGGGCCGAGGTCGCCGGTCAGGCGGGTCCAGTCGATGTCGCGCAGCAGGGGGATGGCGTCGCGGTAGGGCGTCCGCTCGCCAAAGGGCACCAAGTGCATCTTGGCGTACGAGGGGAGAGATACGGCTCCGGGCTGGACGAAGAAGGCTGCGTTGTAGTTCGCGTGCGGTGCGCCGGTCAGCAAGGGGATGTCCAGTTCATCGACGAGCGCTTGGATGCGGCCTCGGCAACCGGCTCGACGCACGGGATCGCACGGCACGGCCGTCTCGGGCCAGACCAGCAACTCGGGATCGCGCTTGGTTGCTTGGCGCGAGAGGGTGGCGAGGGCTGAGAAAGTGCGCTCCAGCCCGTTGGGACCCCACTTGTCGGCGTACGTGGTGTTCGGTTGGATCAGGCCGATGCGCAGGTGCTCGTCGGGGACGGTGGTCGTCAGTGCGCTCTGAGCGTGGACCCAAGGCAAGAGATAGCCCAAGGCAACGCCTGCGAGCAAGACGCGCCGTTCGACGAGTGCCGAGTAAAACAGCGCGTTGAGACCGACGACCCAGCAGGAGACGCCAAAGACGCCGGTCCAAGTGGCGTACTGGATGAAGTGCGGCAGGGCTGCTTGGCCGTGCCCCAATAGGAGCCAGGGAAATCCCAACTCTCCGAGCGAGAGCAGATATTCCTGCCCGGTCCACAACAAAGGCAGCAGCGCGAGCGCCTTTGCACCCCATCGCGCGGCCAGCACGTTGAACAGCCCAGTGCAGAGGCCGGTAAAAAGGCCCAAATAAGCGGCCATCAGCCCGGTGCCTCCGACGACGGCGGGACCGCCGCCCTGGGTATAGGCTACCCAGTACAAGGACAGCAGGTTCCACACTAACCCGCTGATCCAGCCTGCGGCAAAGCCAGCTTTGAAGCCGCGGCCCCTCAACGCGATTAGCAAAGGCACCAGCGCACAATGGGCCCAGAGTGGATGATAGAGAAAGGCGAGCGGGTGATCTGGGTTACTGGGAAAGGCTAGCGAGAGTAAGGCCCCGCTCAGTGCGGCAAGCAGCAGGCGGTAAAGCGGGGTTAGAGCCAAGACAAAGCGCGGGTTAGACATCGGCAATGGAGGGTAATGCACAAAAATATAGGAGGGCGGCCGGGGTGGGGCAAGGTGTTGGCATGGATTGTGCTTATACGTCGGTTACGTCTGGTGCCCAACGACTCGTGGGGGCTAGACGCTACACTCGCGTGGTTTTTTTGCTACAACTTTGCCCAAGGAGGAATGCGCCGTGCCAACACAAACCCAGCCTATTGACTACAACTTTGCCGCCCGCACTGTGGGCGAGGGGCCGCCCATCCACCGCGAAGAACTGCCAAGGGAGCGCCTTGCGCGCTTGGGGCCGCAGGCGCTCAGGGACCAAGAACTGTTGGCCGTGGCGCTGGGGACGGGGTATCGCGGTCGGCACGTGGTTGACTTGGCCGAGAGCATTCTCGCCGATTACCCCAAGGAATCGCTGGTAGATATGGATCTGGGGGAATTGAGCCGGATCAAGGGGCTGGGCAAGGCCAAGGCCGGAGTTTTGGTCGCGGCATTTGAATTGGCGCGGCGTGGATTACACAAGGGCTTGGGGGTGCGGCCGGTGATTAGTGCGCCCGGCGACGCGCTGTCTATGTTGTCCGATATCAAGGATCAGCAGCGCGAGCACTTTCTCTGCTTGTATCTCAACGCTCGCAATCAGGTGATCCACAAGGAGGTCGTGTCGATCGGCAGTCTATCTTCGGCCATCGTGCATCCGCGCGAGGTCTTTCGCACGGCGGTAGCGCAGGCTGCGGCCAGCGTGATTTTGGCGCACAACCATCCCTCCGGCGACGTGTCGCCCAGCCAGGACGACATCAACCTGACGCGGCGCTTGGTGCAGGCTGGCGAAATCATGGGCATTGACGTGCTCGACCATCTCATCATCGGCAGCGACGATTTTATTAGCTTGAAAGAGCGCGGCTTGATCTGAAGAAAGAAAATTGTATTTGCTCGGCAAAAGCCTATATTACTGACAAATACAGCAATCTATACATATACATACAAGGGTTTGCGAGCGATGAAAGACGAAGAAAGCCATCTAATTCCAGTGTACATTTTCGACATGTACCCCTACCCAGACTCGGAACAGGGCTTGGGTATGCCGCAGAAATTCTTGGTCTTGCTCAAGGGGACGGAAAACACCGTGGTGCCTATCACGATCGGCCACTTTGAGGGCCAAGCCCTCGCCATGGCGCTGCGCAAAATCGCCTTGCCAAGGCCCCTGCCGCACGATCTGTTGTGCAACCTGCTCAAGCGAATCGACGCCGTGGTCCACAAGCTGGTGGTCCACACGCTCAAAGAGGATGTTTTTCACGCATACCTGCTGGTCCAAACCCAGGACCAGCCCTTCTACCTCGACTGTCGCCCCAGCGACGGCATGATCGTGGCCACGCTCTTGGGCGTGCCGCTCTTTCTGACCCCAGAGGTCATGGAGGCGGCTGGCCAACCGCTGGAACTCTCCGACCAGCGCGAAGAGGCCGGGGGCGAACAAGCCGCTGCGCCCGAGGTAGCGCCGGATGCTCCCGCAGAGGACGAAGAGACCGAGCGCGAAGGAGACGGTCAGCAGTCGGAGGCGTTCGTGGACCCGGAGACGGGCGAGCCGATAAGCCGATTGGAACAACTCAAGGCGCACTTGGACTGGCTCATCGCCCAAGAGGCCTACGAGCAGGCGGCCAAGGTCCGCGACCGCATCAGCGAGCTAGAGGCCGACGACTGAATATCTCTCTTATCGCGTTTTGCATTAACGCTCTTGGACGGCTGTTGCCGTGCAGGGGCATTTTTTTGTGCGCTGCTAGGTGGCGGCTTGGGTGCGGGCGTGCAGGAAGACCATGAGCGAAGCGAGGTCTGCGGGCGAGACCCCGGAAATGCGCGACGCCTGTCCGAGGGTTTGCGGACGGATCGCCGCGAGCTTTTGGCGCGCCTCGGTCGAAATGTTCAGGCCGGGAGCAGCGAAGTCAAAATCGGTTGGCAGGCGCAGGGATTCGAGGCGCTTGAGCTTTTGCGCTTGGGTCTCTTGGCGCTTGATGTACCCCGCGTATTTGATCTCGGCCTCGACGTGCTCGGCCGCGTCCGGCGAGAGCGGCTGTGGCGGCGGGGCGAATTCGCAGAGGTGGTCGTAGTTGAGTTGGGGGCGGCGCAGCAACTCGGCGAGCGAGGTCGATTCGGCGATGGGTGTGGTGCCCTGCCGCGCCAAGACTTCTTGCACCTTTTCAGTCGGTTTGACGCGTTCGTGCTGGAGGCGTTCGCGCTCGGCGGCGACCTGTTGCTGCTTGGTTTGAAACTGGTGCCATAGGTCGTCGCCGATCAACCCCAGCGACCGGCCCTTGGCCATCAGGCGATCGTCGGCGTTGTCCTCGCGCAAGAGTAGGCGGTGCTCGGCGCGCGAGGTGAAGATGCGATACGGTTCGAGCGTGCCTTTGGTTACGAGGTCGTCGATTAGCACGCCGATGTACGCATCGGCGCGCGTGAGTACCAGCGGGTCTTCGCCGCGTGCCTTGAGCACGGCGTTGATGCCGGCCATAATCCCTTGGGCCGCGGCTTCTTCGTAGCCGGTGGTGCCGTTGATCTGGCCGGCGAAGAAGAGATTAGCCACGCGCTTGGTCTCTAGGTGTGGATAGAGTTGGGTCGGAGGGGCGTAATCGTATTCGACTGCGTACGCCGGGCGCAGGATCTCGGCTCGTTCGAGGCCGGGCAGGGAGCGCACGATCTGGGGTTGCAGGGTCTCCGGCAGGCTCATCGATAGGCCGTTGAGATAAAATTCGAGCGTGCGACGTCCCTCTGGCTCGACGAAAACTTGGTGCCGCTCCTTGTCGGCAAAGCGCGCGATTTTGTCCTCTATGGAGGGACAGTAGCGCGGGCCGATGCCCTCGATGCGCCCGCTGTACATGGCCGAGTGCGACAGGTTGTCTTGGACGAGTTCATGAGTTTGGGCGTTGGTGTAGGTGATCCAGCAGGGCATTTGCGGCTGGGTGATTTTTTGCACCGCATAGGAAAAGGGGCGCGGCGGGTCGTCGCCGGGTTGTTCTTCGAACGCGGCAAAGTCGAGGGTGCGGCCGTTGACGCGCGGTGGGGTGCCGGTTTTGAGACGGCCGGTTTCAAAGCCGAGCGCGACTAAATCCTCGGCGGCTTTTTCGGCGGCGGTTTCGCCAGCGCGCCCTGCGCTATAAGAGAAATCGCCAACGTGAATTTTGCCGCGTAGGAAGGTGCCGGTCGTGAGGATGACGGTGCGGCCGCGATAGGCGATGCCGCCCTTGATGCCGATGCCTTGAACGGTTCCATCCTCGATCAGCAAGCTCTCCATCAGGCCCTGGCGAATGTCGAGATGCTCCTGCTGTTCGCAGGTGTACTTCAGCTCGAATTGGTAGTCCTTTTTGTCGGCTTGGGCTCGCGAGGCGCGCACGGCTGGGCCGCGCGAGGTGTTGAGGCGGCGGAATTGGATGCCGGTGCGGTCGGTGTTGACGGCCATCTGGCCGCCGAGCGCGTCGATTTCCTTGACGATGTGTCCCTTGCCGATCCCGCCGATCGCTGGATTGCAGGATAGCTGGCCAATGGTGTCCAAGTTCATGGTCAGGAGCAGGGTCTCGGCTCCCATGCGCGCCGCGGCAAGTGCGGCCTCGGTGCCGGCGTGGCCGCCGCCGACGACGATGACTTGGTACGCTTTGTCGTAGAAAATCATCGTCGTTTATACGCGGCGAGGATGCGGTCGCCTTCCTCTTCGGTTTCGCGCAAGAGCGTTTGCAGCACGTCTTCGGGGGTGCCAGTGCGCTCTTGCTTTTCCGACCAGTGCCACTGGTCTAGATAGGCGTCGGTGCCCACCAGTCCTTCCTGCATGGCGATGCGGTCGATCGCGAGTTGGAAGCGGTCGGGTAGGGAGTGCGAGCTTGGCCGGCGGCCGGCGAAGAGCTTGATTTGCACGGGGATGTCGCGCCAGTAGAGGACTTGGTATTGAATCATGAGTCGAGTATCTGGCGAAAGGCGCGGATGTGGTTCGGTGTAGTGCCGCAGCAGCCGCCGATGATCTGGACGCCGGCGGTCGCTAGGTCTGGGATAAACGCGGCCATTTCCTCGGGGCTTTGCGAGTAGATGGTGCGGAGGGCGCTGTTGAGCTGCGGCATACCGGCATTGGGATAGGTCATCAGCTTCTTGTCGAGGCCGCGCTCCTGCATGGCAGCCTTAAACTGCTCAACGCCGTGGAGGGCGTACGGCATGCCGGTGTGCTCGCTGCGCCGGGTTTCAGCGCCGCAGTTGACCCCGACGAGGTGGACGTGGTCGAGGAGGTTGTCGCCGCCGGAGTATTGACCCGAGGCGAGTATGTCCAACAGGTCGGCGACCGAGTGCCCCCAATCGGTGCGATAGATGACCTGCTTGCTTTTGCGGTCCTGCGTGTATTTGAGCGCGAGGTTGACGGCAATGGGCAGGCCGGTCTGGCGGGCGATGTCGCATACTATAGCCGCTTCGACGGCGGAAAACTGGGTCTCAATAGAAAAAAAATCGACCCCCCCCTCATATAGCGCGTCGATGATGCGTTGATGCGCGGCGCGGACTTTGTCGTTGGCAATGCCGAAATCCGTGCTGCCCGTGTCGGCCTCGATAGCCCCGGGGGAGGGGCCGATGGAGCCGGCAATGAAGACGTCACGTCCGCCGAGTTCCCGGGCGCGCTGTGCCAGTTCGGCCCCGCGCCGGGCTAGCGCACCGGCTTGGGTCGGGTCTTTGTCGGCCATGGCGAGGTGCAGCTCAGAGGCGACAAAGGTGTTGGTGCCAATGCAGTCGGCTCCCGCAGCGATGTATTCGGCATGAATATCGACGACGGCCTCTGGATGGATTTCGCTGGCGAGGGTGGAGTTGGTCAGTTCGATTTGGCGGGCGAAAAGCTCGGAGCCAAAACCGCCGTCGTACAAGAGGGGATGCGGGTCGTTGAGACGCTGGAGGAAAAGGGACACAGATTTATCTCCGTCTTAGGATAGGGTGTCGATGCGGGAGCCGTTGAACAGCCATTCGAGCAAGCGTTGGCCAAAGTCCGGCGCAAAGTGCGGTACGTGCGCGCCTTGTTCTATGGTCCACAGCTCAATGGTGACGTCGTGGCGGCAGCCCGTGCGGTAGCGGGTGCGGATGGTCTCGGGGCCATCGAGTTTTTGGTCGAGGTCGAGCGGGGGCAGGGTTTCTGGATCGGTGAGATCGCAGCGGGCGAGTGCCGCCCAGCGCAACGCGACTTCTTCTGCTCCTGCGTACTCATGCTCGCCTGTGCTGCCGTCGTAGGCCACGACCTCGTCGGCTGTGCCGTGGATTTGCAGCACCGAGACTGGGGATGCGAAGGCACAACGGGAGGGGTCGCTAAAGGAAGTGCCGGCGAGACTGGCAATGGCGACTAAGCCCGGGACGCCTTCGCAGGCGAGTCGATAGGACATAAAGCCGCCGTTGGAATGCCCGAGGGCGAAGATGCGCTCTACGGCGATGTGCGTGGCGGCCTCTTTGAGTAGCCCGGAAAGGTACTGCACATCATCGACTTGGGTGTTGTGGAGGTCGCAGCAAAAGTCCGTGGCGTTCCAGAAGCGATTGCCATCGGGGTCGCGCGTGCCGTTGGCCATAATGAGGGCGAAGCGATCGTCGTTCACCCGCTTTGAGAGGCCAAAATAGCGGTCGTGCTGAGCCGAGTGACTGGTGAAGCCGTGTAGGCTGAGCACGAGTGGGATAGGCGTCTCGGGGTCGTGATCGGCTGGGAGGACCAAGAGGGTGGGGCGTTGGCCGCCCAACGTGTGGACGATGTGATCCTTGCTTAGGTTGGCGACCAATTCGGTATGGTCGGTATGGGATGTTTCTTCGCTGCAGGCGGTGAGGATCAACGACAGCAGAACAGCAAGGACACAGATTTTGTCGTTCCGCATATTGACCCTCCTTTCCGTTCGCGATCTACAGGCCGACGGCAAAAAACGGTTCTAAGTTCAGTTTTTAATCTATGGGATAAGGCCAATAATGACCAACGCGCTAGGCGGCCAGTTCGCCCTTGCGATAGGCGCGGAGGAAGGCGGCGCAGTACTCGTCTCGGCCCAGCAGCATATCTTCGGCGAGTTGGTAGGGGCGGGCTTGGCGATCCGTGGCAAAGAGGTCGGCTAGGGAGGTGGTAGTCGGGTCCATGATTGCGCTGTCGGCTCCGGCTTCGACGGCTAGCAGCAGGAAGACGTCGTTGATCAAGTGGCGGCAGGGCAGACCAAAGGAGACGTTGGAGAAGCCGCCGGTGATGTGGACGTCGGCACCCAACTCGCCGCGCAGTTGGCGGATGGCGTCAAAAGCGTGGTGGCCGAATTGCGCATCAACCGAGATGGGGAAGATCAGGGGGTCGATGTACAAATCGGCGAGCGGCAGCCCCAAGGCGAGGGCTTTGTCGACCATTTGCCGGGCGTGATCGATCCGCTCTTGCGCGCTTTGCGGCATGCCGGACTCGCCCGCCGCAGTGATGATAACTTGGGCGTTGTACCGTTTGGCTAGCTCTAGGGCTTCGGGCCGCTCTAAAGACGCGGAGTTGAGCAGTAGGCGCTGGGGGTGGTCGGCCCCGGCTTCGAGGCCGACGGCGAGGGTATCTATCTGGGAGGAGTCGATGGCTAGGGGCGTCTGCGACATGGCCGATACCGTCTGCACCAACCAACGCATGGCCTCTTGCTGCTCTGCGGGCTTGATCGAGATCTCATCGACATTCAGGTCGAGGAAATCGGTGCCGGCCGCTTCTTGGCGCTGCACTTGGCGGCGGAGGTAGTCGAGGGCATCCGCGTTGCCGAGCATGGCTTGTTGCACGGCGATCTTGAGGTGTTTGACGCGGCCTTCCTCGTAGTCTTGAGTTGTTTTGACTGCTTCTGGAATCTGGAGGAAGCGGCGCTTGTTGTTGGCGTCGCGGAAGCGCACGGATTCGACGCCTTGGGGATCTGGGCCGATGAGCTTGCCCTTGCGCAAAACGACGCGGGTAGTATGGATGTTTTCGCCGATGACGAAGAAGGGACGGTCCGTACCGGGGATGTTCATTGATATGTCCGTTGGAATGAGAAGTGTTGTTAAAACAATATAAACTAGGAGGTTGTGCTAGTATTTACAAGCCCGAACAATCGGCTATGATGCGTTCAGTTTTACCGCAAATTCCGGTCAAGCGGCCTTGCCTACTAAAAGTAGTATCGTACATTGATACCATGAACCTCAGCGGCAAACACCGAAAAACGCTCCAAGCTGTCTTTGCAGAACCTGTTCGCGCCAACGTGAAGTGGACGGATGTTGAGCACTTACTGCGGGCACTTGGGGCCGAAATGACAGAAGGACGTGGATCGCGCATCCGCATACACCTCCAAGGGGTGCGGGCCGTCTTCCACCGACCACATCCGCAGCCAGATATGGGCAAAGGAGCGTTGAAGTCTATGCGGCGCTTTTTGGAGCAAGTTGGCGTAAAGCTGGAGGCAGGAGATCATGTTGAATCATAAAGGCTACACGGGCCACGTCGAGTTCGACGACGAGGCAGGTATTTTTCACGGCGAGGTACTCGATCTCAACGATGTCGTCACGTTTCAAGGGCGGACGGTTGAGGAACTAGAACGCGCCTTCCGAGAATCGGTAGAAGATTACTTGGCCTTCTGCCAAGAGCGCGGCGAAGCACCAGACAAACCCTTTTCTGGCCGCCTAATGCTCCGTTTGCCGCCGCCGTTGCACCGCGATATTTACGTGCGGGCGAAGCGAGAGGGCAAGAGTCTGAATCAATGGATCGCAGACCAGTTGACAGTGGCTAGATAGATCGAGATATAGCTTGACGAGAGGTGATTCCCTCTATAAGCTACCACTGCTATTTATCGGCGCGGTCAGGCTTTTGTTTTGACCCCGCTCCCACCCCCTTCTCCACGAGGTCTTGCCCATGAAAACCGCACTGACGTACGTATCTCTGCTTGCTCTCTTAGTGGTTTACTTCTTCGCCATTCCGAGTCCCATGCATGCCCAGATGGCCGATACGCTTGACATCCAAGTGCTTCCTGCCGGCAACATCAATGCCGTGATCAACGCAGACACGCTAGCCAACGGTTTGCGAGCCCATCCCGATCGTGCCTACCGACTCAAGCGAGGCGCGGTATACCAGTTTACGGAGACGATGAAGATCAATGGCGACCTAAATCTGATTGCTACCGAAGTAAACGGTGATCCGGATGACTCGGCTAACAGACCTCCCGTAATTGTTCCCGGAATCCTGCCAGACGACTCGTCCCCAACTCAGTTCTTTGACCTGATTGGGAAGGGTGGAAAGGTCAATATAAATGATCTCTACTTGCTGTCCCGGAGAGCCGATAACGTTGTTGCAGGCTGGGATAACTACATGACGCTAACTGCCGATTCGATATCGCTGAGACTTCGTGACATTGTATTTGATAGCGGTGGCGGATTTGGCATACTCATAGCCGGCCACTGGTCCAAGATCGATATGCAGGATTGCGTATTTCGCAATAATCATCACAGTCTGGCGTGGATTGCGGGTGGTTCACCCATGATTGCGTTCCCAGGGGTCCATATGGATACGCTGAAAGTCATTAACAACACGTTTTTTGCTGTTAATGGATATATATGGTCGGCGAGGGGCTACGATCGTCATTCGGTATTCGAGCACAACACTCTGGTTTATACCCATGTTAATCCCTTCTTGGCACACCATGGCTCCAATGTTCACATCAAGAACAACCTGTTTTACTCGGTACATTCCTTGGGTTGGTGGACGAAGTTTGTCCTGGAAGACCCCGGTTTCTCCAATTGGCCAGATACCACATCCACTAGCTTGATCCACTTTACGGCACGGGATTCTGTCAGTAAGTGGAGCACGGATATTTGGAACCAGACTATCCCTGGTCCGGAGGTATATATCGATCCGGATCGAGGGGTCACCGCTGAAATGCTGGATCCAACGAGGCGCGTAATAGATGTCCAGAACAACGCGTATTTCTGGCCCAAGAAGCTGTTTGATTATTACGATACCTATAACGCTAACGTTACGCTTACTGATAGCGTCAAGGTCCCCGACGGATCAATACAGATACTCCCCAGAAGATTGCATAAGCCGAGGTGGATTACGGAATACACGCAATGGACGTTTGACAACCTGTTCCCAGCAATCGGCGTTCAGTCAACTCTAGCGGGTAATATAGAGGCGGATCCTATGTTTGATCCGGCTATCGAAGGACATGTGGACGCCTTGATAGAGTATATGGACAAGACCGTGCATGAACGGCTTGATTTGAATTCACGATGGTCCTATGATCCGGGGGGTGAAGGTGTTCACTATCCACCGCCATGGCCTTTGCCAGAGAACTTGGCGTTTTCGAATTCGGCATTACAACATGCCGGTACCGATGGATTCGCGGTGGGAGACTTGAACTGGTTTCCCGAACAGAAAGAGCAGTGGCTGAATCAGAGCACGGCAACCGCTGTAGAACACTCGGAGAGCCAAGTGCCAACCGGTTACCACTTGGCGGAAAACTATCCTAATCCGTTTAACCCATCTACCACTATCGGATTCGAGACGCCTGAAGCGGGGTTGGTTACGCTCAAAGTGTACAATACCTTGGGCCAATTGGTAAAGGTTTTGGTCAATCAGCATCTTACAGCCGGTGCGTACAAAGTCCATTTCGATGCCTCTGGCTTGAGCAATGGCGTATATTTTTACGCACTAGATGCTGGCGATCTTACACTGTGGAAGCGAATGTTACTCCTCAAGTAGTCATGTAGCTTCTTGGCGCATGACCATTAAGGCTAGATGTAGGTATATTGGCTTGCTGACGGCGTGGCTAGCCGTACTTACCACAAGTGCGGCTAGCGCGCAGTCGGCAACGGTGCGTGGGACCATATTGGATGCGGTTACTAGCGAGCCATTGCCGTGGGCAAATGTAGTCCTGATTGGCACGAGTATTGGGGGCGCAAGTGATATAGAGGGCAAGTTTGTAATCAGGAATGTTCCGGTTGGATCCCACACGGTAAGAGCGACCTATATTGGCTACGAGACACGTGAGCTTGAAGTAGTGCTGACGGTTGATCAAGTACTGGAATTAGAGCTACCTTTAGATCCAGTGAGCCTCCTCGAAGAAGAAGTCGTTGTTACAGCACAGGCAAGTGGTCAAACGGCGGCGATAAATCGGCAACTGTCATCGCTGGCTATTAAGAATGTTGTATCTGGTGCACGAATACAGGAGCTACCCGATGCAAATGCGGCTGAATCAGTAGCAAGACTTCCCGGTGTGTCGATTATCCGGGAAGGAGGTGAAGGGGCCAAAGTCGTTATCCGTGGCCTATCACCACAGTATAACCAGATTGCGATAGACGGCGTTCAGCTTCCAGGTAACGTCGTATCTAATAACCCCAATGAACAAGCGTCATTAGTAGGGGATCGAGCTACCGATCTCAGCATGATATCCTCAAGCGTCCTTGGCGGAATTGATGTGGTAAAGGCGATTACTCCGGATATGGATGCTGCGGTTATCGGCGGCGTAGTGAATTTCGGCTTACGGAAGGCGAAGACCAGCGGCACTCGCCCTGTCTTTGGCCTTACCTCACAAGGAGGTTACAATGATCTAAAAGGAACGTATGCCGACTATAGATTGGTTGGTTCTCTTGAACATCGAGTCTTAAATCAACGACTGGGCTTGTTCTTACAGGGCACCACTGAAAAGCGCAATCGGAGTGCTAATCGGCTGGCGGCCCATTATGTGCTAAACGACAAGTCGCACGGGGATGACGGTATTCCCGATCTAACGAGTGTCGATCTAAGTGACGTCTTCAGTGAAAAACAGCGCCATGGCGCGACTCTTGTGGTAGATTACAATCACGATTCGGGCGAAGTGGGCATTCTCAATTTTTTTAGTACATCGGAGACTGGAGCTCTGAGTCGAGGACAGTCATTCGTACATGCCATTGACGATATCACGTACTCGGGCGGACGATCCAGTAATGATTTAATGTCTGTCACTAATCTGCTCAGTATTCGGCAGGAAGTACCACTATTTGATATTGACCTGAAGTTCTCCCATACCTATTCGAGGAGCCAGAATCCTGAAGATTTCACACTCATATTTCTGCAAGACAGGGCAGGATATGCTGGCCAAGGCGATTTGTCCAAATCACATCCTTCAACCATAGCCGCTTCAGGAATACCTGACTCGATAGGCGCTAAACTGAAAACGATTAATAGCTCGAAAAACGTTGCTATGGACCGGTCGCTGACGGGATCTGTGGGTCTGGAAAGAGATCTGGTGACCGTTGATGTTCTTGCATCTAAGGTCAAGCTTGGCGGCTCTTATCAGTATCGCAAGCGATCCTATGACATCGATGACAGAGCAGGAGTACATTTCGACCTAGGCGGTAGACAACTATACGCAAGAGTGTTCGAAAAGTATCCCGAATTGAACATGTACAATGGCGATGTTGTCTTGGCTCTATTTACAGACGATCCATATTCATATCGAAATTTTCTCGCCGGGGACTATTCGCTGGCATACCCGATGAATATTGATTTCATGGAAGAGATCATAGGAATTGCCATAGCAAGAGATGTAGGCTTCATAGAGAATGAGTATAGATCTCTC
>JAJDYK010000311.1 GCA_022825185.1 Candidatus Latescibacterota bacterium
GCATTGGTGAGAGTGGTATTTGGTTTTATTCCCTTATGTGGGAAAATGGCAAAGAAGAAGAGCCGGTTGCTTTTTTGGATGATAGAAATATCACTGAAACAGTGTTGTGATTCTGAATAGCACGATGACTTTCTTGGTAGAGAAAATACTATGCGCGTGGCGGTAATCGGCGCGGATCGCCCTTGGGGGCGCTGATAGCGGCAGGGTTGGGTGCGGAGTTCGAGGTGGTGGCGTTCGGCGCAGAAGAGACCAGCGACCTAGCTGGCTATCGGCAGGTCGATTTGCTCCAGCGCGAGGCATTAGATCCGGCACTGGCAGGTGTGGAGGCCATCGTCCACGCAGCGGGCGGCGATCCGGCTGGCGACGACGAAGGGGCCGTGCTCGACACTGCGGCGCGGGGGACCTACGTGGCGCTGACCGCGGCCTGTGCTGTCGGCATTGAGAAAGCGGTGCTGTTGAGCAATCTCGATTTGCTGCGCGACTACCCGGAAGAGTATATAGTTGATCCACAGTGGAATGCTTTACCACGGGCCGAGGCCGGGTCGTTAGCGCCGCTTATGGCCGAACTAGTTGGCCGCGAAATTGCTCGCATTGGACAAATCGAGGTGCATTGTCTGCGCCTCGGCGAATTGGGTGTGGAGACTACGGCTGACGACGCTGTGGAAGCGGTGCGCCAAGCCCTTACCGCCGAGCGCGAAGGGCACCACTGGTCGCTGGCGCACGTGGCGTCGAGCGGGCGCTTCGCTTAATGGGGTATCATGGCAACGGTGAACGAAGGCAAGGTGGTGTTGTTTGGGGCGGGTGGGCCGGTCGGCGCGTCGGCGATTGCCGCGCTCAAAGATCACTACACGTTGCGGGCGACTGATCTCCCGCCGATGACTGAGGTGACGTCCGCGCCACCGCAAAATCCCCGAGCGCCGATCCCAGAGGTGTTGGGGCCGCCGCACGAAAATCGGGTCGTTGATATTACCAACTATGCGCAAGTGTTGGCCGCCTGCGAGGGCATGGACGCGGCGATCAATGTATCCGTCGTCCGGCCGCATCCCGTGCTGGCCTTCCAAGTCAACATGGTTGGCGCGTACAACGTGGCCAAAGCCTGCGTCGCCTGCGGGATAAAGAGGTTGATCCACACTGGGCCATTTCACACCTCCTTAAACCACAATGCCGACTATTGGAACGACTTTCAAGTGGAAGCAGATATTCCGCTGCATCCAGGCGACGATCTCTACGCAGTGAGCAAGTATCTCGGGGGGCATATTACGCGCGTGTTTGCCGAACGCGAGGGGCTGGAAGTACTCACCTTTGTCTATACGCATTTTCGGCCGCGGGAAATCCTGCCCGAGGAACATGGACAGGGCGTGCATCCCTACGTGACCTCGTGGGAGGATACTGGGGAGGCGTTCTTGTATGGGTTGCGGGCACTCGAGATGCCGTCGCCGTACGAGGATTTCTTTATCTGTGCGCGGCTGCCGCACGACAAGTACCGGCCCGACAAGGCCAAGCGGCTCTTGGGGTGGGAGGCCAAGGACCGGTTTGAAGCGTTGTACACGCGGCCTCAGTAACTGATCCGATAAATCAGACCGGCCTGATCGTCCGAGACTAGCAGGGAACCGTCGGGCATCACGAGGACGTCAACAGGCCGTCCCCAGTTCGATTCTCCTTGTAGCCAACCTTCGGCGAACGGCTCGTAGCTGACCGCTCCGTCGGCGGCCAAGCGCACTAGGGTGAGGCGGTAGCCGATCTTGCGAGTGCGGTTCCAAGAGCCGTGTTCGGCGATGAAGATTTGATTGCGATATTCCGCCGGAAACATGTTGCCAGTGTAAAAGCGCATCCCGAGGGCCGCTACGTGCGGGCCGAGCTCTTGGACTGGCGGAACGAACTCACCGCAATCGCGCTGAGCGCCGAACTCTGGGTCGGCGATGCTGGTGCCGTGGCAGTAGGGATAGCCGAAGTGCTGCCCATCGGCGGTTACTCGGTTCAGTTCGTCTGGCGGCATGTCGTCGCCCATCCAGTCTCTGCCGTTTTCCGTGAACCACATTTCCTCTGTTTCCGGGTGCCAGTCGAAGCCGACGGTGTTGCGCACGCCCCGAGACACGACCTCAAAGTCGCCCGTGGAGGGATTCAACCTGCCGATTGACGCGTACGGATCGGGGGAGGCGCAGATGTTGCACGGCGCGCCGACCGGCACGTACAGCAAACCGTCGGGGCCAAAGCGGATGAACTTCCAGCCGTGGGCGCGGTCTGTTGGGAAAGTGTCGTTGACGATCTCCGGCTGCGGTGGGTTGTCGAGGTGCGCTTCGATGTTGCGATAGCGCAGGATGCGGCTGATTTCGGCTACGTACAGGTCGCCGTCCTTGAAGGCGACGCCGTTGGGTCTGTTCAGACCGCTGGCGAGGATGATGACGCGCTCGGCCTTGTGGTCGCTGTCTTCGTCGCGCAGTGCGTACACGCGGCTGCCGGATCGGGTGCCGACGAACAGGGTGCCACTAGGGCTGCGGCTCAGCGAGCGAGCGCCGGGTACCCCTTTGGCATATACGCGAATGTGGAACCCTTGCGGCAGCTCGATCTGCGTCAGGCGCGGGTCGTCGAGTGGTGGTGGGTCCACCGACTTGCCGATCCCCGCAGGCAGCGACGGGTGGAACGGATCGATGCTATACGCCTCGATAAGCTGGGCGTCGGCTAGGTCAATTTGCCCGTCTCGACTGACATCGCCCAAAGATATATCGCCGTTGTTGGGCAGGGCGATGGAGGGGTCTTCGCTGTATAAGACGGCTAGCAGCGCATCGGCCCAATCGACGCGACCGTTGTTATCGAGGTCGCCCAACAGCCTACTCACGGCCCCTTTATCTTGGGAAACGCTGTCGAGTACTGCGACCACAATATCGACAACCTCGGTCTCCACCCGAAAGGCCGGGTCCACGTAGGGAATCAAGCCTTGGCCTGAGACGGTCAAGCCATAGATCTGCGCTGCTCCCACTAGCTCCTTACCCACCGGACCCGCAGAAGTGCTCCCAACCGCTCCGTCGAGCAGGACCATTGACCGAGTTAAACGCACTTCATTGCCCACTAGCCGATACAGATATACCCCTGCGGCGACGCCCCGTCCCGACGCATCCGTGCCATCCCACGTCGCTGTGTG
>JAJDYK010000222.1 GCA_022825185.1 Candidatus Latescibacterota bacterium
TAGTATCCATCCTCGTCGCGCCGACAGCCGTCGCCCGTAAAATAGTAGCCCTTGTACTGCTGGAAATAAGTCTGCTCAAAGCGCTCGTGGTCGCCGTACACCGTGCGCATCTGCCCCGGCCAAGGAGCGCGCATAGCCAAGACACCAGTGACACCGTTGCCTTCTATCTCCGTGCCTTTCTCTGGGTCGAGCACGACCGGCTCAATGCCAAAGAAGGGGAAGGTGGCCGAGCCGGGTTTGGTCGGAGTCGCCCCAGGCAACGGCGAGATGAGGATGCCCCCAGTCTCAGTCTGCCACCACGTATCGACGATGGGGCAGCGCTCCTTACCGGCGTTTTTGTGATACCAGCGCCAAGCCTCGGGATTGATCGGCTCGCCAACCGTGCCCAGCAGCCGCAGCGAAGGCATCTCGTAGCCGGCAGGCCACTCCTCACCGGCCGCGGCAATCGCGCGGATGGCGGTCGGGGCCGTGTAGAACTGATTGACGTTCCACTTCTCAATAGTCTGCCAGTAGCGGTCCGGGTTGGGATAGGTGGGAATGGCTTCAAACATCACGGTGGTCGCGCCGTTGGCCATCGGACCATATACGATGTACGAGTGGCCAGTGACCCAGCCGATGTCGGCCGCGCAAAAGTAGATGTCGCCGTCGTGGTAGTCGAAAACGTACTTATGCGTGGTGCCCGTATAGACCATGTACCCCCCGACCGTGTGCTGCACGCCCTTAGGTTGCCCCGTGGAGCCGGAGGTATAGAGAATGAAGAGTGGATCCTCGGCGTCCATGACCTCACAAGCGCAGTCGGCGTCCGCGTCGGCCATCAGCTCGTGCCACCAGCAGTCGCGACCGGCCTGCATATCCACGGCAAAATCCGCGCGATCGACCACGATGCAGGTCGCTACCTTGGCATCCATGCGCACATCCGCATCGGCCATGGCTTGGTCCGCTACGGGCTTCATCAGAATCGGCTTGTCGCCGCGATGGGTGCCGTTACAAGTGATGACAGTCGTGCAAGTGGAATCGACGATGCGGTCGGCGAGCGCGTCCGCGGAAAAGCCGCCGAATACGATCGAGTGAATCGCGCCAATGCGGGCGCAGGCCAGCATGGCAATGGCCAGCTCGGGCACCATCGGCAGGTAGATGGAAACGCGGTCGCCCTTGTTGACGCCGCGCGCCTTGAGCACGTTGGCGAATTTGCAGACCTGTTCGTGCAACTCTTTATAGGTCAGCGTAGCATCTTCCCCCGGCTCGTTGCCCTCCCAGATGATGGCGACCTGATCGCCTTTGGCATCGAGGTGCCGGTCGAGGCAATTGTACGCAATGTTGGTTTGGCCACCGGCAAACCACTCAATCGCAATCGGCCCCGCGTTCATGTCGTAGTTGTACGACCGCACGGCGTCCCACTTCTTGAACCAGTGAAACTCCGCGGCCTTTGCGGCCCAAAACGCCTCTGGGTCGGCAATGGAACGCGCGTACTCTTCCCGATACTCGTCCATGCTTTTGACGTGCGCACGGCCGCGTAAATCAGCATTAGGTTCATAAACTTCAGACATACGAGCTAACTCCTCATTAGGGTGGAAATAGCCATCAATAGCGCAAACTAAAACAACCCTCGTCTACAAGGGTTTAAGATCAACATCGCATAGCGATAGGAAGATAACCCTCGCTTCGCCTAAAGGCGAGTGGTTTAAAAGCCGTTGAGAATCGTCCATAATGTCATATCTTATATGATATCATGCGACTCGTTCTAGACACCAATATTATCGTCGCCGGGCTGCGTAGCCCGACGGGAGCTTCGGCCGCATTGCTTGATCGCGCCCTGAGCCGAACGTTTACGCTGATGCTTACCGTGACTCTTGCGCTGGAATACGAGGCGGTATGTAGCGATCCAGCACAACGGGCGATTTCGGGTCTCAGCGAGGTCGAGGTCGGGACGATTATCTCCGCGCTCTGTGCGGTTGCTGAGCCCGTATCGCCGTGGTTTCTATGGCGTCCGCAGCTTCGCGACCCAGCCGACGAGATGGTCCTCGAAGCCGCCATCAACGGTAACGCCGATGCGCTGGTCACTTTCAATCAGCGCGACTTCGGCGATGCACCCAAGCATTTCGGAATTGCGCTCCTATCGCCCCAACAAGCCTTGCGGAGAATATCGGAATGAAAAAACCAACCAGCACCTACCTATTGCGGATGCCAGCCTCCTTGAAGGAGGCGGTCGCCGACATTAGCAAAGCCGACGGCACGAGCATCAATCAGTTCGTGACCACGGCTATCGCTGAAAAGATCGCCGCTATGAAGACCGCCGAGTTTTTCACCGAACGTGGCACCGAGGCCGATATTGAATCGGCTCGCCGTCTGCTGCGACGAGACGGCGGTCAACCGCCGGAACCCGAAGATCGCCTGCCGTAACTGTCCCATATTTGTAGGGGCAATTCTGGTGGCACTCTGTACCGACTACTTGCTACCGGCCACCGGCGGCAAGGGCCACTCGTCTCCAGCCATGAAGCCGCCATCGACGTAAATGCACTGCCCGGTGACGTAATCCGAAGCTGGCGCGGCGAGGAAGACGGCCGTGCCAACCATGTCTTCGGGCATCCCCAAGCGGTTGAGCGCAACCCGTCCCTCGCCCCAAGCCCTCATGGTGTCGTCAGCCCACATCTTCTCAGTGAGCGAGGTGAGCACAAAGCCCGGGCAGATGGCATTGACTTGGATGTTGTGCGGCCCGAACTCAATGGCTTGGCCCTTGGTGAGCTGGCCGACGGCCCCCTTGGTCGCGGTGTACACCGACACTTTGGCAAGGGCATAACCCGTGGTCAGCGAGCCGATATTGATGATCTTGCCACCTTGGCCGCGCTCGATCATCTGGCGGCCGACCTTCTGGCTGAGGAAGTACAGGCCCTTGAGGTTGACGGCCATGATCTGATCGTAGTTTTCCTCCGAGACCTCGACGATAGGCTGGCGGATGTTCATGCCGGCATTGTTGAACAGGATGTCTATAGGCCCGCATTGCTCCAAGGCCGCATCCATACCCTCTAAGTCGGCCATGTCCAATTCGACCGCGCGAGCCTTGCCACCGGCGGCCTCAATGGCGGCTACAGCTTCGTCGAGCTGACTACGGGTGCGAGCGGCGCAGATAACCGTGGCCCCGGCCTCAGCCATGCCCGCAGCTACGCCACGACCAATGCCGCGACTAGCACCGGTGACGAGAGCAACTTTTCCCTCTAGCGAAAATAGACTCACAATACACTCCTTCGTTGGTTGAGATTGCGTTAGTTGATTAATGATAAGCGGGGGCGGCGTTCCAGCAAGACTTTTCAGACGGGGACGGAAGCGATTAGGTACTCCAATTTTTCGCCTCCCAGCGGCGCGACTTCGCAAGCCCGCCCAGCCGGCACCAGCGCAGTCGCACCCGCGTCCAAGGCGCACTCCCCCACGCACGCCCGGCCGCGAACGACTGTCAGCGACAAAAACGATCCCTCGGCCCGATGCTCGGCCTGGCCGCCGTCTAAGCCACAGCCGCGCAGCACAAAGTGCTCGGACTCTACCAGCACTTGGCCCCGCAGCACGGGATGCGGCACCGGCCCGGGCAGGCGTTGGGCAAAGTCAATAACCTCAAGAGCCTGCTCCCAGTGCAGTTCGCGCGGCCGACCGTAGTCATAAATGCGGAAAGTCAGGTCGCTCGTTTGCTGCACCTCGTACAGGACAACCCCCCGACACAGGGCGTGTACCGTACCCGGCGGCAAAAAGAGCACGTCCCCTTGCGCGACCGGGTAGAAGCGGACGACCTCGGCGACGCGATTAGCCGCGTGGGCGGCGACAAACTCCGCGCGGCCCACTCCCTCGGCCAACCCGCAAGCCACGCGACCGCCGTCTGATTGCAGCACGTACCAAGCCTCCATCTTACCGCTATCGACCAACCCGTTGCGCCGGGCGTACTCGTCGTCGGGATGCACTTGGATCGACAGATCTTGCTGGGCGTCAAGCAGCTTAATAAGCAGGGGAAAGCGCCCACCGTAACACTCCCACACCGCAGCACCGACCAAGTCGGCGCGATGCGTTTCCACCAACTCGCGCAGCGAGCGACCGTCCCCTGTCCGACTCTCGCGGCCCGCGTACGCCGACAGTTCAAAGGACTCGCCAATGAGCGCATCGTCTGGCAGGGCCTTGCCGTACAGCTCGGCTAAGCGTCGCCCACCCCACACCATCTCCCGGTAATAGGGCGTCAAGGGAATGACATCGGGCAATGTATCCATACCTAACGCCCCAACACCAACTCCCGCGAGGTCGTCAACAGCGCCTCCTTGCGCGGCAAATCAGCAGCCAGCGGCAACTGAGCTACGCCGATGAGCCGCCGCATAATCTCCATGCCAGCAAATTGCAGTGCCAAGCTACGGGAAAGCGAGGAATCGGTGCCGTAGTAGTCAAACGCCGACTGCGCCAGTTCCAAGGGACGACCGGCGAGCAACAGATGGCCAATGAGAATGCCCACATCGAATTCCGGCGGGCCAAAGAAGCAAAACTCCGGGTCGATGATCCACACGTCCCCGCCAGCGCGCACCCAACTGCCCGGATAGAAATCTCCGTGCAACAGGCAGGAACCATTTTCCAAGTAAAGCGCGCCCAACTCGGCAATGGCGCTGCAATACGCTGCATCATCTTGCAAGACCCGAGCAGCCTGTGCTAGCCCAAGCGTGATCGCGTCGAGGTCGAGGCCGTTGTCCGGGCGCAGCGGGAAGCAGTACAGATGCTCGTGGTTGAGCTGGCGCATGGCGCGGTTTTCCAAGCGCACTCGGGTCGGCGCGTCAAAAGCCGCCTGGTGCAAGGCCGCCAACCACTGACACAGATCCGGCAAGGGCGCAAACGCGACCTCGCCATCATTGTACAAATCGGTGCAATCCGCGGTCTCCCCCAAGTCTGCAAACGCGGCGACAAAATTCTCCTCGTCCCAACCCAAGAAGCCGGGCATGCGCTCGGCCACCAGCGGGCAATCAGCAACCGCTTGGTAAAAGGCAGCCTCCACCAGCACTCGTTCCTTGGGCGCGGGAATGGCCGGGTACTTCTCGACCCAAGGCCGCGCCTGCTTGAGTATGAAGGAACGCTCCTCGGTCTGCACGCGCAGGGTGAGGTTCATATTGCCTTCGCCAGCGCGGCCCAGAGCACACACCGATTCCGTCGGCAAAAGCCATCCCCGAGCGCGCGCGTACGCGGCCAACTCTTCGGGCTGGTCGAGGTGCAACAACGTGTAATCTGCGCGGTTTTCCATTTTATATCGCATTCGTCTTTTTGGTTGCCACTAAAGTATAGGACGACGGGGGCGAGACAATACCAGAGGCGGGATGCGCCCACTCCAATCGGTTTGGTCGCACTCCCATAGCTTGACATCAAGCGAGCAAACCCTATCAATTGAGACATGTCCCATCTCGCAGTTCGGGTTAAAGCCGCGATTCCACAACTAAGCTGCACCAGCGATCTCAGAATCTATGAAATCCACTGACCTCGATATTCTCATTCAGCAAGGCGAAGGCACTACGCTTGAGTTCAAAGAGAGCCTCTCGTCGTCGTTCTCGCGCGAGCTCGTGGCCATGGCCAACACAATCGGGGGCAAGCTCCTCCTCGGGATACGCGATGATGGCACGGTGATCGGCGTCAAAGACTCCAATGCCCTGCGTGCCCGCATTCAAGACATCGCCCGCAACTGCGACCCTCCGGTGAAGGTGCTAGTCGAGCCAGTGGATGACGTATTAGCAGTGCATGTACGGGAAAGTGACGCCAAGCCAGTGCAGTGCAGTGAGGGCTTCTTCTGGCGTCAGGGTGCAGTGACCCAGAAGCTCAGCCGCAACGAAATCCGCGATTTCTTCCGCAGTGAGGGCGTGATCCGGTTCGATCTCTCGCCCTGTCCCCGTTTCCACTACCCGGAGGACTTCGACCGCGAGAAGTACGAGGCTTGGCTCAAGCTGTCCGGCATCAGTGGACAACCGCCGGTTGAAGACGTGCTGGTCAACATCGAAGCTGCCGAGCGGACAGGCGACAACCTGCTCTTCCGCAACGCGGGCGTACTCTTCTTCGCCAAGAACGTGCGCCATTTCTTCCCGGAGGCATACATCACCTGCCTGCTGGGCAAGGGTGCGGACAAGGTCCACATCCTCGACCGACGGGACTTTGACGGCGGTATTGTGGCCGACATTGAGGACGCCCTGAGCTTCATTGAGCGCAATACCCGCACGGCCTATCGCATCGAAAGCCTGCGCCGCGAGAACATCCCAGAATACCCGATGAAGGCGCTGCGCGAGGCCATCACCAACGCGGTCATGCACCGCGACTGGTTTTTCGAGGGTGCCAACGTCTTCGTCGAGATCTACACCAATCGCATTGAGGTGATAAGTCCCGGCGGCCTGCCAACGGGCCTGAAGATGGCCAAACTCGGCCGCGAGAGCATCCGCCGCAATCCACTAATCGCCGATCTGCTCCACCGCATTGAGTTCATTGAAAAAGCGGGCACTGGCATTCGGCGGATTCGGGACGAGGCGCGGGAACAGGGCTGTCCCGAACCGGAATTTAAGATTCGGGGAGCCTTCTTCGTCGTTGTTTTCCGGCCAGATCCCGAGGTGCGGGCACTAGAGGATCAAGTTACCGGACAAGTCACCGGGGAAGTTACCCCCCAAGATACCATGCAAGATACCATGCAAGATACCATGCAAGTCACCCCGGAAGTTCGACTCTTGCAAGTGATGATGGGAGAAATGACCAGACAACACCTTCAAGAAGCGCTTGGTCTGAAAAACCGGGACCACTTCAATAGAAGCTACCTACTCCCCGCCCTACAAGCCGGCCTAATCGAAATGACCATTCCCGACAAGCCGCGCAGCAAAAATCAGCGCTATCGCCTGACGATGGCGGGACGCGAATATTTGCAAAAATCTAAAGGGCAGGATAATGGCGAAGACTGAGGCTTACTAATCGTCTGCGCTAACGCTTCTTCAAACGCGGCTTGGCCGAACAGTACTCAGGCGTCCTCTCGTTAGCTAAACCCCCACCTCCGTCCCTGCGCCAACTTCTCGCCCTCAATCAAATACTCCTCCCGCACCTCAGGCGCAATCGTCCGCCAGACCAAGAAGCGCTTGCGCAGCACGTTGAGGAAACTGGTGTTGAGCCGCTGCCAGCTCACCACATCGCCGCTGACGCGCTGCAAGTGCATCTCAATGCGGTAAATGCCCGGAATGTCGTCGGTCGGCAAGGTGCGCAGGAACACCCGCTGGCTCACGCCCAAGTCGTAGGGCGCGAGCCACACCATCAACTCCAGCAGATATACCGGCTGCGCGCCGCCTTGCTCCAAGTGGAAATCCACGCCCTCAGTCATGAAGTCACCCACCGACCCCTCGCCATACGACGAGAAGACCCGGTGCAAGTACGCGCACGAGCCCAAAGCATCGCCTTTGCCCAACGTAAAGGGAAAGTCAAAGCGCCAATCGTCGCCATCGGGCGGCGGGAACTCCCAGCGCCGCGTCACATCGGGCACGGCCATGGCCGCGGCCTTGCGCGCCGGATACAGAGTCGAGAGCACCACCACCACCATTACCACCAAGGTCGAGAAAATCGCCGACAGCGACGAGTAATTGAGGAACATCCCGCCCAACAGCGCGTAGTGCGCCAGCAACAGCGTCGTCGTCTGCCCCACCAAATAGCCCAACACCGCGCCGACAATGGCAAACACGAGGGCCTCGGCAATGAAGAGCGCGGCAATGTGGCTCGGTGCCAGCCCCACCGACGAATACACCCCGATCTCGCCGGAGCGCTCGTACACGGCCCCGAGCATGGTGTTGAGCACGATCAGCGAGGCAATCAACAAGGGCACGAAGAGATTGCCAATCCCGGCTAAGGACGCCGATCCCATAGACGTGTACACCCGCACGCGCTCATCGGCCCCGACAAAAAGCGGCACGGCCACCCGCGACACGAATTCCTCCACCTCGGCGAGCAAGGTCTCCCGGTCGGCAAAGCCAGCAATGGCAATGGAGCGCAGCGTACCGCCCAAATCGACGACCTGCTGGTAGGGCAAAAACGCCACGTTGTTGGCCATCAGATGGGTAAAGGTCTCAATCGCGGTCGTGTCCATCAGACGCGGGTCCAAGTCAGCCATTTGCTCCATCTTTTTGGCCTCGGCGACCGTATCTACCGGCATCGGACTCTCGTTGTCCAAGTCGCGCAGGTGGTCGATGGCCTCGCCGTCGATTAAGCCAATGACCCGATAGGAGCGCCCCATCAGCCATATCTGAGCCGTGCCCACATCCTCCGGGCCAATGCCCAAGATCTCCCCCATAGCCGCCGGCAGGATGCACACGTCGCGCTCACCAGCCGCAAACCAGCGGCTCTCCGGCCCCACCAACAGCCCTTCCAGCCCCATTAGCGCACCCTCGCCTGGAGTCACTCCGAGGAGGGCCGAGGCAAAGCTCTTCTTCTGCGCCTGCTCGTGTTCAATGTCGATATAGGCTCGCTCGCCAATGACCTTGGAAGTAATCCACGACCTCGGTAGCACCTGCGCTTGGTCGCCAAACGCGCTCTTCGCATAATCGAGCACTGATAGCTGCAAGCCCTTCCAGCCTCGGTCGCGCAGCAGAGCACCCTCGTAGCTGGGCACATTCGGGCGGGGAATCTGATAGAACTTGAGATAGCTCTGCACCGAGGTGAAGGCCTGGGCCGTAAAGGTCAAAAGCGTCAGCGTGACGACCGTCAGTGCGGTGCGCAACTTGCGCTTGCGGAGATTGGAAATCCCCAGCGACGCAGCCGCGGCCGTAGCGCTGAGGCGACCGATGTCTGCTTCGTGGACGCCAGCGGCGGCCCGCTTGCGTTGGCCAACGGCGCGAGTGAAGCGGCCTAAGATCATCATCAGGGCCGTGCCGCCAATGGCGAAGATGACGAAGGCCAAAAAGATGATATACGGCGACGAACTCAGCTTGAAGGCCGGGTGGATAAAGCGCATGATGAGGAAGATGGCCAAAAAGAAAAACGCCGCGCCCGCCACCTGACGGCGGATGTCGGCAAAGCCGAAGAACAGCCGCTCACAGCAAAACGAAAACGGCAGCAGCAGCGCGAAGTAGAAGATCACCCCATAGACCGTGTCGTCCGCAGTCGATTTGATGTCTGGATACCCCCGCCCTTCGAGGCCCCACGCCTTGCGCGTGGCCCGCTTGAACTCGCTGTAGCGCCGCGCCTGCAAGTGCTCTTCGGCCTCCAGCAGGGCCAAGCGCGCCTCTTCGTGCAGATGCATGAATTTGTCGTTGCGCACCCCGTAGCGCGCCAACTGCTTGATCCGCACGTCGTCGAGGACCCACATGTCGCGCGCGGCCGCATACCCAGGACGCAGCACCACGCCTTGATCCACGAGATAGCCGCGCCCGAGCGCCTGCTTCATCGTCGCTTCATCCACGTCGGTTGGGCGCACCGGCTCGGCCACCCATTCAGCAGGCGCGCCGCTCAGCAGGTAGCGCATACCGAAGAGGCTCGTACTCATTAAGGCTTTGACCCGAGTACCGGGCTGGGCGTACACCACTGAGGCGAGCGTTACCTTGCCCTCCTCATTGCTCTGCCTTTCGACAAAGTCGGCTCCCCACGACTGCGGCACGCCGTCGCGCTCGTCGAGCACGGTGACGTGATCCAAAACCGACAAGTAGCGCGAGTCAACCGTCTCGAACAAACTCAGCGCCCGGCACTTAAAGAGCACTTGCAGCATCTCGTTTTCCCACCAGCCCCACGGATGCTCGGTCGGGTACGTCTCGTCGCCCTCTTGGCCCATGTCCGGTGCCGAGATGATTTCGCCGTAGGGATCGAGTTCGTACGCGCGGATGGCGTTGCTCAGCCGATTCCGCATGATGTCGAAGCGGAAGCGACCCGCGTCGTCGGCCTGTTGCGCGATCAAGGTGCGCACCCCGCCGACCGAGTTCGAGCCGAGTTGCTGATAGGTCACCAGCGCTTGCGGCACTGGCTTCTTGGGCACGGCAAAATTGACGTCGCGGTCGAACCAGTAGATCGCGCCCGCCAAGCTGTGGCCGTAGTCTTCCAGTTCCAACTTGGTCGGCTTGAGCAACTCGGCGTCGCGGCCGGCCCACGCCAACATGGCCGCAAGTGTCTGGACCTGCCGAGTGAGGTTTTGCACGTCCACCGCCTCCGGCAAGTCGAGCGGCGTGTCGATCCGCTCGCGCGCGTCATTGGCCGTGGCAAGGGCGAGGGCCTTCTGACCGACAAAGGCCGCGGCCTCGCTGGCAAAGGCCAGCGGAATGGGCATGAAGTTTTTCCACGTGCGCTTGGGCGGGGCAATGCCCTCGTAGTGGCGCGTGGTGTCGCCAAAGGTCTCTTCGACCGCCAGACTCAGCCGCTTGGAATAGGGCGTCAACATGTATTTGACGTAGTTGTCAGTGCGCCACTTGGGATTGTAGAAGGTGCCCATGCCAAAGCTGGCCGTGCGGTCGGCGTGGCTCGACAGGTCCAGCGATA
>JAJDYK010000175.1 GCA_022825185.1 Candidatus Latescibacterota bacterium
GGACGAGTACGTCTTCGACATTGCACTGCGGGTCTATGTTTTGGCGCGCTTGCACGGGGCCCAAGTCACAATGACCCTACTCAGCCCCAACCACCTAATCCGTCAAAGCGAGCAGCCGACTCAGACCTTTGTCCACGAAAAAAACGAAGTGTACAACTCGGCCGCTTACAACCAGACCAACAAGCTCAGCGCTTGGCCGCGCGGCAGCAATCTTGAGACTCGCGTGCGCATTGCCCGCCAAGCCTTTGCCAAAGCCCCAAAGGGACGGCGGATATTTCTCTCCTTCCACGCCGATGTTGAACCGAAGGCTCCAGAAGCGCCGCTGGTTCTATACTACAAAAGCAGCAGAAGCGGGCGCGTAGATCGCGTCTCGCGCCAGTTCGCCCGCTCTCTGCTTCCGACATTGGGGGCTGGTGCCCACGTCCGCGGGCAGGGGCTAGGGGTTTTGCGCAACAACCCCGCTGACGTCAAGGTCCTCATCGAAGTGCGCAACATGGCGTACCGGGACCACGTTTGGGCCTTGCGCTTTGAGGATCTGCGCCACCGCGATGCCGAAAAAGTGGTGCGCGGCCTCCTCGACCACGCCGCACGCGCCTCGCTCCGCGCTGGCTACTAAAAACAAAAAAGCTCCGGGAGTGTTCGTCCCGGAGCTTTTTTATTGGTTTGTGCGGTGCGGTGCTAAAAAGGTCGTTCTTCTATCAGCCGTTTAGCGGCCTTGCGCACGACTTCGGGTTCGAGGCCAGCCAGCTCGCACCAAGGATCGATCCTAGAGCTTTCGACAAAGGCCATCTCCGGGGTGCCATCTGGGGTTACCACGACCTCATCCGTCTTGGATATTTCGCGTAAAGTACTGAGAATCATAGCGTTAGCAAGGCGTCTATAAGCCATCGCAATGCGTTCCACCTGGGCAATATCCTGATCTGGTCTCATAGCACTTCCTGCGGGGTTAAGGGTATCTGAGATGCGACAAATAAAGAGTTGAGGTGCTTAACTTCGTCTAAAAGCGTTCCTTCCTTTCTATGAACAAAAGAGTAGTGTTTACCGTCTAGCTATCTATAATGGTAAGAAATTTTCGCGCAAAATTTTCAAAAAAATAACGCGTGCGACAAAAAAATAACCGCCGCACCTAATGGTGCGGCGGCTACGCTATTCATAACTCGTTTTTTTCTACATGTTTAGAGATTCTTCCCGCCGCACAGAGCGCTTTTCGGCCGCAGCCCGGTAGAAGCGGTAAATCCACTCGATAGTCTCCAAAGCCTCCCGTCCAAGCGAATAAGGGGTGCCCGCGCCGGCTAGGCCGCGCAAAAAATCGGCCCACTCCAGTTCCCACGAGCGATCCTGGTCCGGGTAGTCGAATCGCTCGCTGTCCGGTGTGCCGCCTTGGGGGTTTCGCCGCCCTACTACGGCGCGTTCCGGCCCATAAGTTCCCCCTAGGCCCTCGGCGCAGACATAGCCATCGCGCCCGAAAACCTCAAAGCTGAAGAGATTTTTCCACTGCGTCCAACTCGCGTGCAGCGAGGCGATTTGCCCAGTGGCCGTGCGAAAGAGTCCGTAGGCGTTGTCTTCCACCGGCGCGTCCCAGAAGTGGGTCTCGGCATAGCCCGTGACTTCGGCAAAGTCCCCCAAGAGCCACTTGGCCAAGTCGATTAGATGCGCTCCTTGGTCTAAAAGCTCGCCGCCGCCCGCTTTTTCGGGATTGGTCCGCCACTCGCGCTCGTAACCGGGCCGTCCGCCGTGGCCGTAGCGCGCCCGGATACTCAGCAGCGGGCCGATCTCACCCGCCGTGCAGACCTCGTGCAGCTTTTGGATGGCGGGATGGTAGCGATGGTTGTAGCCGACCTTGAGCACGCGCCCGCTCTGCTCGGCGGCGGCGACGGCCTGTCGAGCTTCCTCGGGGTTGCGCCCCAGCGGCTTTTCGCACAAGACGTGTTTACCAGCCAAGAGGGCGGCGGTGCTGATGGGGGCCAATGCGTCGTGCGTTGTCGCGACCACTGCGATGTCGAGATCGGCCGCGATTAGCTCCTCCCGCGAAGCCGCCACTGCGGCCCCGCATTCGCCGGCTAGTTCGGTCGCGGCGGGCGCGTGCTCGTCGTAGATTAGGGTTACTGTGGACTCAGGATGGACATGGGTTGTGGCCGCCCGCCGCCGCCCCATGCGCCCCGCTCCGATGATCCCCACCTTGTACACTCAGCCCTCCTGCTGTTGGACGCGCCGCACCGCAAAGGCCTCTGTAGCCATAATCTCCTCGATATCGAAGGTTTCCCACGGATCCCAAACCGCTGACAGCAGCCGCCCTGTCAGCCCATCTGAGCGCGCCGAAGCCAGATAGACTGCCAGTGTGGCCGCTCGCTTGCCCGTAGTGTCGCCCTCGCGCAGTAGGCGCTGATCTTGCTCCCGTTCCTGGGGACTCACGGCCGCGCTGGCCGCTAGCCGTTGGTCGAGCATCCGCGTGTTGACCGCTCCGGGGGCAATGGCGTTGACGTCAATGCCGTGCTCAGCCACTTCTCCGGCCAAGTTTTCGCTAAAGCGCACGACTGCGGCCTTGGAGGTGCTGTACGCGCTAAAGAAGGGTCGCGGCCCCACCGCGCCGCCGCCCGAGAGGTTGATGATCTTGCCGTAGTGCTGGGCGATCATGGCCGGCAAAACCTTGCGAGTGCAGTAGAAACAGCCGCCGAGGTTGACCTGTACCACCTGCATCCAAGCGTCTGGATCGACCTCTTCCACTCGCCCGATAGGCCCCTGAATTCCCGCGTTGTTGACCAGCACATCGACTCCGCCCCAAGCGGCGAGCACGCGCTCGATAGCCGAATCCACTTCCTCGCGCCGCCCCACATCCGCCTGTAGTTTTAACGCTGTTTGGCCTTGATCTGCCAAAAGCGCGGCTGTCTCGTCCAACTCTGATCCGGTGCGGGCCAAAATCGCCACGTGCGCCCCTTCCCGCGCCAAGGCCGAGGCAATGGCCCGGCCAATGCCGCGCCCGCCGCCGGTCACTAGGCAACGCCTGCCTATCAGCTCCATATCTTGCTCCTTCGTCGCCCGAGCAAATATGCGGTGCGGGTTTGGTCTTGCCAAAAGCCAAGCGGCGTTGACCTAGCATATCATTTATCCTAAATTGGTGTGCATACATATTTTAGAGAGCCTATTCGATGTCCCTCCCGAGTACCGCATCCGACCTCAAAGCGCTCTGCCTCCACATCAACGCCCACTGTCCCGCCGGTGGCCTTTTTGAAGGTGACCGCACCCATTTACACCCGGACAGCAATCTGCCGTGGCGCATTGCCCCGGAGCCGTTCTGGCTTTCGCTGGCGCAACACCGTTATATAGACCAACTCGGCGGCGTCCTCCATCAGTTTTACAAGGCCTCCAACCAGCTCTACCATCAGAGCGTCAAGGGCGTTGAGCCGCCTTGGATTCACGAGTACTTGGATTTGGGCAAACCGAGTGCCGTGCGCGAAATGGGCCTCTGGAATCGCATCAAGTCCCAGTTGCCTTTGGTCATCCGCCCAGACCTGCTGCTCACCGAGGACGGCTTCAAGTTAGTCGAGCTGGACGCCATCCCCGGTGGCATGGGCTTCACCGCCCAAGTCTCGGAGGTCTATGCGGATCTCGGCTACGACATCATCGGCGGTGCCCGCGGCCTGATCGACCCATTCTACGAAGCTGTTGCCGCTGCCGCCAAGGTAGAAGAGCCGCATTTCGCCCTCTTCGTCTCAGACGAATCCGAGGCCTATCGCCGCGAAATGGAATGGCTGGTCGAGCGTTTGCAGGTAGCCGGCAAACCGGCCCGTAGTGCTCACCCGCGCGAGGCCCGCTTTGACGAAAATGGTCTCTTCCTTCAAGGCGCTGACGAGTCGGCTCCTTGGCGCATTGACGCGGCCTATCGCTTCTTTGAACTGTTCGATCTCAAAAACATTCCCAAGGCCGAGCTGTTTACCTATTTCACCAAGAAAAACGCCCTGTGCTTGACTCCGCCGCCGAAGGCATATCTCGAAGAAAAGCTCTGGTTGGCGTTTTACCACCACCCCGCGCTCAAATCCTATTGGCGTCGCACCTTGGGCAAGGAGCCTTTTGCCGCCTTGGAGAGCTTGATCCCGCGCTCGTGGATCGTCGATGCGCGGCCGCTGCCGCCTCACGCCATCATTCCCGGCCTCGACATTGGCGGCCAGCCCGTCAGCGACTGGCAGCAGTTGAAGCACCTAACTAAGAAGCAGCGCGAGTTGGTGCTCAAGCCCTCGGGTTTTTCCAACATCGCGTATGAGAGCAAGGGCGTGTCCATCGGCCACGATTTATCCGAAGCTGAATGGGCCGAGCGCGTGCAAGAAGCCCTCGACCACTTTGAGCACCAGCCCTATATCTTGCAGGAGTTCCACAAAGCCGCCCGCCGCACCGTGCGCTACTACGACTTCCACCGCGACGAGGTCGTGCCCATGCGGGGTCGGGTGATGCTGCGTCCTTATTACTACGTCATCGGCGATGCGCCGCGCCTGTGCGGCATCCAAGCGCTGGTGTTTCCGGCTGACAAGAAGATTTTGCATGGCATGGTTGACGCCGCGATCATGCCCTGCGCCGCGTCCGCGGAAAAGTCCCCTTTCTGACCATCATGATTTCCCTAGACGAAAAACTAGCGCATCTCGAAGAAATTCTGCGCCCGATGGGGCAGGTGTTGGTCGGCTATTCGGGTGGGGTCGATAGTGCCACGCTGGCAGTAGCGGCCCAGCGGGTCTTGGGCGAGGGGGCCATCTGCGTTACCGCGGACTCTGAGAGCTATGCCACCGGCGAGTTGGAAAAGGCCACTGAGATCACCCGCGAGTTCGGCATCCGCCACGAGGTGGTCAAGACTCGCGAGTTGGACAACCCCGACTACGCCAAAAACGCGCCCAACCGCTGCTATTACTGCAAGCAAGAGCTGTTCACCCACATGGAGCAGCTAGCGCGCAGCCTCAATATCGATTATATCCTCTACGGCCAAAACGCCGACGACATCGGCGATTTCCGCCCTGGGGCTGCGGCTGCCCGCGAGCGCGGCGTACACGCGCCCTTAGCCGAGGCGGGCCTGACCAAGGACGACGTGCGCGCCCTAGCCAAGCGCTGGGGGCTGACGGTGTGGGACCGCCCAGCCATGGCCTGCCTGTCGTCGCGCTTTCCCTACGGCACGCCAGTTACTGCCGAGGGCCTGCGCCAAATTGACCATGCTGAACGCTATCTACGCGAGGTCTGTGGCTTCGCTCAAGTCCGCGCCCGCCACCACGAGACGCTATCGCGCATTGAGTTGCCCGCCGAGGACTTGACGCGCCTGCTGGGCGACCCGGATGCGCGTCGGTCTTTGATGGAATGCTTGCGCGAAATTGGCTATCTGCAAACTACCGTCGATCTGTGCGGCTTCCGCTCCGGTAGCATGAACGAGGCGCTGCTCTCCATCGCCGATTCCGAATCCGACGAGCCGCTTTTTGCGCGGGTCAATCCGCTGCTCGCGGCCCATTCACTGCTGCCAGCCGCATACGAACAGCGCGACCAGATGCTCATCCTGCGCTTGCCCGTGTCAGGCATCTCTCGCCTCTCTGAGGCCCCCTTACGCTCGGCCCTAGTGACCGCGTTCGCCGATTTGGGCCTGCGCTATATTGCCCTCGAATTAGACCCCTTGGACACATGAAACGCGAAATCGCACTGTTCGGGGCGCAGTGCCTCCGCCAGACGTGTGCCCAGGTCGCCGAGGTGGACGACGCCATTCGCGCACTCGTCGCCGACCTCTTCGACTCCATGCGCGCTGCGGAGGGAGTCGGGCTTGCCGCCCCGCAGATTGGCGTCCTCAAGCGAGTCTGCGTCGTCGATGTGACCGCTCATCAGACAAACTACCAACCCGTGGCCTTGATCAATCCCAAGATCACAGGCCACGAGGGCGAGCAAATCGGCGAGGAGGGTTGTCTGAGCTTTCCCGACCTGTACGGCGATGTCAAACGCTACGCTTGGGTCGAAGTCGAGGCCATTGGCTTGGACGGCCAGCCCTTCAAGACTGAGGGCGAAGGCTTTTACGCCCGCGCTCTGCAGCACGAAATCGACCACCTCGACGGCAAGCTCTTCATCGACCACCTCAGCCCGCTCAAGCGCCAGCTCATGCGCGGTGCGCTCAAGCGATTAAAAAAAGAGAGTCAGGCCAAAGCCTCGGCTGTACATTGACAGCATTTGATCTGGCTTTTACCTTCTTTAAGCAAACGGGGGCGTAGTTCAGTTGGTTAGAACGTCGGCCTGTCACGCCGAAGGTCGCGAGTTCGAGTCTCGTCGTCCCCGCCATTTTGCTAGCTCCTTGAGCGCGCTTTGCGCGATTGAGGAGCTTTTCTTTTGTCAATTCCTACTCAACATGCGAGAAAGGTACAAAATGCAAGATCGCATCCGCGAAATTCTAAGCTGGTATGGCAGCGACAACCCCGGCACGTTGACCAACTTGGCGCGCCTGCTCAATCACGGTGCGCTCGGCGGCACCGGTAAGTTGGTCATTCTCCCCGTAGATCAGGGCGTTGAGCACGGTCCCGGGCGCAGCTTCGCTCCCAACCCACCCGCGTATGATCCGCGCTATCACTTTGAGCTGGCCATTGCCGCTGGCCTCAGTGCATACGCCGCCCCGCTCGGGTTCCTCGAAGCGGGCGCGCGCGACTACGCCGGCGATCTGCCGCTGATCCTCAAGCTCAACAACCGCGAAAATCTCCACTCCGACGCGGACCCCACCCAGTCACTCACCGGCTCCATTGCCGCTGCCCTGCGCTTGGGTTGCGTTGGCATCGGCTACACGGTCTATCCGGGTTCGGCGCTACGGCAGGAGATGTACGAGAAGCTGCAAGCCCTGGCCGAAGAGGCCAAACGGTACGGTTTGGTTGTGGTGGTCTGGTCCTATCCGCGCGGCACGGACTTGAGCAAGGAAGGGGAGACCGCGCTCGACGTCACGGCGTACGCCGCTCAAATTGCCGCCCAGCTAGGGGCCCATGTCATCAAGGTCAAACCGCCTACGGCTCACATTGAGCAAGACGAGGCGCGCAAGGCGTATGCAGATGTGCCGGCTGGCACTTTGGCCGAGTGCGTGAGCCACGTGGTGCAATCGGCCTTTAACGGGCGGCGCGTGGTGATCTTTTCTGGCGGCCCGGCCAAGGGCGAAGAGGAAATTATCGAGGAAATCACCGGCATCCGCGATGGCGGCGGCTTTGGCTCCATCATCGGCCGCAACGCCTTCCAGCGCGAGCGCGGGCAGGCTCTGGACCTGTTGCAGCGCATTGTGGGGATCTACGCCGACAAGCAATAGCAAATGCACATCAACGACGCCCAACTCGCTACGTACAAAAAACAGGGCTTCCTGATCGTCGAGAACTTCCTTACTAAAGACGAACAGCAAGCCGCGCTCGATGGCTTCTTCACCCATTTCGCTCCGCCCTACGACCAGTATCTGGCTAACGACCGGCGCAACGACACCCCCAGGCAAATACTCTTCCCTTGGGACCACTCCGGCCTCAATCACGTCACCGTCCATCCCGACCTGATTGACGCGGCCGAACGCGTCTTG
>JAJDYK010000209.1 GCA_022825185.1 Candidatus Latescibacterota bacterium
CATCCACATTTACCTAGGCCATCAGGATCGCCGCATCGACATGCCCCAAGTCATTGGGCACGAGATGTCGGGACGGATCGCAGAAGTCGGAGCCGATGTCGAAGGCTGGGCCGTGGGCGATCCGGTCGTAGTGCGCCCCGAAGAGGCTTGTGGCGCGTGCGCGGCCTGCAACGCCGGCAATGGCCACATCTGCCAAAACCTAAACTTCATCGGTATCGACAGTCCCGGGGCCTTTCAAGGGTCGTGGACCGTGCCAGCCCACACACTGCACCGTCTGCCGGACGACATGCCAATGACGCTGGGTGCCCTAGTCGAGCCCCTGGCGGTCGCCTGCCACGACGTGCGCTTAGGCGAGGTGGTGCCCGGCGAAAAGGTGGTGGTGATCGGCGGCGGCCCGATCGGCCTGCTCAATGCGCTGGTGGCGCGGCACGCGGGAGCCGAGGTGCGAGTGGCCGAGGTCAATGCCTTTCGGCTGCAAGCGGCGCACGCGCTGGGGCTGGAAACCGTCCATCCGCAGGAGGAGGACTTAGTCGCCTACGTCGAATCTTGGACCGAGGGCGCGGGGGCCGACGCAGTCTTCGAGGTTTCCGGCTCGTCGGCCGGGGCCGAGGTAATGACTAAGCTCGCCAAGGTCCGGGGACGGATCGTGGTAGTGGCGATTTTCGCTGACGCTCCCAAAGTGGATCTTTTTCAATTCTTCTGGCGCGAGTTAAAAATGTGCGGCGTGCGCGTATACGAACCCGAAGACTACGACCGTGCCATAGAGCTAGCGTCAAGCGGCGCGCTACCGCTTGACGAACTGATTACCGAGCGCCTTCCCTTAGACGCGCTACCCGACGCCTTTGCCCGGCTGACAGCGGGCACGGACGCGGTCAAAATTTTAATCAATACCCAAGGGGAATAATACAGAATGAGCATCTTGGATCTTTTTAAGCTCGACGGCCAAACGGCACTGGTCACCGGGTGCCGCCGAGGCATCGGACGCGGGTTCGCGCAAGCACTGGCCGAGGCGGGCGCGGATATCGTCGGCGTCAGCGCCTCGCTGGAAGCAGACTCCGAAGTCAGCAAAGACATTGCCGAGCGCGGCAAGCGCTTCACAGGCTATGCCTGCGATTTCAGCGACCGGGAGGCAGTCCGCGCCTTCGTCGAGCAGGTCAACGCCGAAGTCGGCCCAATCGACATCCTCATCAACAACGCCGGTACGATTCGGCGCGCTCTGGCTGAGGAACATGGAGACGAAGACTGGGACCACGTCATCGAGGTCAACTTAAACGCGCAGTTCGTGCTGGCGCGGGAATTCGGCAAGCAGATGCTGTCCCGCGGCCGAGGCAAGATCGTCTTCACCGCTTCGGTGCTGACCTTCCAAGGCGGGATCACAGTACCGGGCTACGCTGCGGCCAAAGGCGGGATCGGGCAGTTGACCATGGCGCTGGCCAACGAGTGGGCCGGTCGCGGAGTCAACGTCAATGCCATCGCCCCCGGCTATATCGCCACCGATAACAATCAAGCCCTGCGCGACGACCCGGTGCGCAACGAGCAGCTACTAGTGAGAATTCCAGCCGGCCGGTGGGGCACGCCGGACGACTTAAAAGGCGCGGTAGTGTGGCTGTCGTCGCGAGCAGCCGACTACGTGCATGGGTCCATCGTGCTCGTCGATGGCGGGTGGATGGGCCGCTGACATGGAACCCACCCGCCTTCGCACCCATTAACAAAACGTCCCAACCCAACCACAACGCATTTTTCCGCGAGGAGACCCCATGATCCGCATGGCGCAGTACGGCACCAAGCACGGTCACGCCGCCGGCAAACTCAAGGCAATGCTCGACAATCCCGAAGTCGAAGTCGTCGGCCTGTACGAACCCGACGCCGAGCGCCGCCAGCAAATTGCAGACGACGAACCTTATCGGCAGATCCGCTTCTTGGACAGCGAGGAAGAACTGCTCGGCGATAGCTCCATCGTCGCCGTCGCCTCCGAGGGCCGCAACGACGAGAGCTTGGACCAGACCGAGCGCATCGTCCAAGCTGGCAAGCACGTGTGGTACGACAAGCCAGCCGGAGACGATTGGGCGCAGTGGCAGCGAGTCGTAGCAGAGGCGCGGGACGCAGACCTGCAAGTACAAATGGGCTTTATGCTGCGCTATCATCCCGGCTTCAGCCAGATCGCAGAGTGGGCGCGGTCGGGGTTTTTGGGCAATGTCTATTCAGTGCGCGCCCACATGTCCACCAACATCACCGAGACCGGGCGCGAAGTAATCGCCGCCGGGCACCACGGCGGCATCTTCTACGATCTGGCCGGGCACATGCTCGACCAAGTGGTGTGGATTTTAGGGCGGCCGGACAAGGTGACGACTTTTCTGCGCAACGACACCGGCGTCGTGCCCGCGTTTCAGGACAACACGCTCGGCGTTTTTGAATACGAGCGGGCCATGGCTTGGGTCGATATTGCGGCGATGGAGCCACAGCCGATGGCGCGGCGCTTTGAGGTCTATGGCGAGCGCGGCAGCGCAATTCTGCTTGAGCCTTTTGAGCCGGGCCATACCATCCGGCTCTGTCTGACCGAGGCAGCCGACGGTTATACGCAAGGTGAGCAGATGGTGCCTTTTACGGGAATTTCGCGGCAGGGACTTTACGAACTCGAATTGGCCTCCCTCGTGCGAGTGCTCAAGGGCGAACACGGGCCAGACCGCTCGCTCGACCACGAACTCCTCGTGCAAGAGACCTTGCTGCGCGGGACCGGGCTTATTGCGGGCTGAGCCATGCCTCGGCAAGCACGCGCTTGATCGGCGGGATCGCTAGCTGGAAGTTGCGGCCAACCGGGCGCGGATGCGGAAACCACTTCCACAGCAAGGCACCAACCACGCGCGGCTCAGCGGCGATGGCGTCAAGCGCGGCGCGCATACAAGCCACCTGAACGGGAAGTGCACCCTCGCCATCCACCGGATATGCCCACGGCTCAATCGGCGCTTGGTGCGACTGGTTGTAGCCCAGCTCAGTGAAGAGGATGTTGCGGTTGTGTAGCTCGCCAAAGGCCCGCAGTTCCCCCATGCGCTCCGCCCAGCCAGCGCGGATATCCTCCTCGTCGTAGTCGGGATCGTCAGTGAGGGGGAAATAAGCCTGAATGCCGATGACATCGAGAGCATCCCAGAAGGGCACTTGGCGGTAGTCAGTCCAATTGGCCGCGTACGTCAGCGGCGCGTCAGTGCGCTGGCGCACCTCGGCAATGAGTGCGCGCCATTCCTCCTCAAAGGTCAGCATGCGATCCAGCTCTGTGCCGACGACAAAGCCGTCGGCCTCCCGACAGATAGTGGCCAACAGTGCGATCCACTCCCGATAGTCCCGCCAAAACCGCTGCCAATCCTCGGCGCGGGTAAAGGTAATCTCTCCCCGCCAAGAAAAGGGCGAGCGCCAATAGGCGATATGAGGCTTGATGTAGATGCGCAATCCCAAGCGGTGGGCCTCGCGGATGGGGCGGACGATATGGGCCGGCGGGTCGTCCGGGTCGATGGCCGACCACCGGAGTGAGCCATCGGCGCGGATGCTGGCGTAGGGGTGGATCGCCACCCAGTTGGCACCCACAGCGCGAATGTCCTCCATGGTCGGCACGATGGCGTCACTGCCCCAGTCGCGGCCAATGCCGTGCGTGGAGATGGTGATGCCGCGGACCTCGGCGTCATCGGCCAAGGTCGATCCGGCGAGAGCGAGGGTGAGAACGAGGGCATTGATAGCATTGGACATATTAGGGTAAATATAGCAATCCTAATCCGCAGATGGACGCAGAATAGGATGCACCAGACGATTCACCGCTCGAATCGTTCAAATCATGCCGCATTGATATATACGGAACCACGCATAAACCCGATGGGAGACCGAACCATGCGTCCGAACATTCTCTGGATCTGCACCGACCAACAGCGCTACGATACGATTGGCGCGCTGGGCAACGAGCACATCCGCACGCCGAATATCGACCGCCTCGTCGGCGAGGGCACCGCATTCACCCACGCCTTCTGCCAAAGCCCGATCTGCACCCCCAGCCGCGCCAGTTTCCTAACCGGCATGTATCCGAGCAGCGTCCACGGCTGCACCAATGGCAATGCCTACTGGGCCGGCGCAGCCCCGCTGGTCACCAAGCTGCTAACCGACGGCGCGTCCTACGACTGCGGATTGGCCGGCAAGCTGCATCTAGCCGGTGCC
>JAJDYK010000195.1 GCA_022825185.1 Candidatus Latescibacterota bacterium
GGCACCGGCTAGATGCAGCTTGCCGGCCAATCCGCAGTCGTAGGACGCGCCGTCGGTTAGCAGCTTGGTGACCAGCGGGGCTGCGCCGGCCCAGTAGGCATTGCCATTGGTGCAGCCGTGGACGCTGCTCGGATACATGCCAGTGAGGAAGCTGGCGCGGCTGGGGGTGCAGATCGGGCTTTGGCAGAAGGCGTGGGTGAATGCGGTGCCCTCGCCGACGAGGCGGTCGATGTTCGGCGTGCGGATGTGCTCGTTGCCCAGCGCGCCAATCGTATCGTAGCGCTGCTGGTCGGTGCAGATCCAGAGAATGTTCGGATGCATGGTTTTGTCTCCCGTCCTGTCTAGGCGTGGTTCCGTATATTTACCCTAATATGTCCAACGCTATCAATGCCCTCGTTCTCATCTTCGCTCTCGCCGGATCGACCTTGGCCGACGATACGGAGGTCCGCGGCATCACGATCTCCACGCACGGCATTGGCCGCGACTGGGGCAGTGACGCCATCGTGCCGACCTTGGAGGACATTCGCGCTGTCGGTGCCAACTGGGTGGCGATCCACCCCTACGCCAGCATCCGCGCCGACGGCTCACTCCGGTGGTCGGCCATTGATCCAGCCGACCCGCCGGCCCATATCGTCCGTCCCATCCGCGAGGCCCATCGCTTGGGATTGAGCATCTATATCAAGCCTCACATCGCCTATTGGCGCTCGCCTTTCTCTTGGCGGGGTGAAATCACCTTTGCCCGCGCTGAGGATTGGCAGCGGTTCTGGCGGGACTATCGGGAGTGGATCGCGCTGTTGGCCACTGTCTGCCGGGAGGCCGATGGCTTCGTCGTCGGAACGGAACTGGACCGCATGTTGACCTTTGAGGAAGAATGGCGCGCGCTCATTGCAGAGGTGCGCCAGCGCACTGATGCGCCGCTGACCTACGCGGCCAATTGGACCGACTATCGCCAAGTGCCTTTCTGGGATGCCCTCGACGTCATCGGCATCCAGGCTTATTTCCCCCTCACTGACGATCCCGATTACGACGAGGAGGATATCCGCGCTGGCTGGGCAGAGCGCATGAGAGAACTGCGGGCCTTTGGCGAGCTACACAACCGCAACATCCTCTTCACCGAGTTGGGCTACAACCAGTCGCACCAAGCGCCGATTGCGCCGTGGGCGTATCCAGTGGATGGCGAGGACGCGCTTCCCGTTCAGGTGGTCTGTCTGCGCACTGCGCTCGACGCCATCGCCGCTGAGCCGCGCGTGGTTGGTGCCTTGCTGTGGAAGTGGTTTCCGCATCCGCGCCCGGTTGGTCGCAACTTCCAGCTAGCGATCCCGCCGATCAAGCGCGTGCTTGCCGAGGCATGGCTCAATCCGCGATAAGCCCGGTCCCGCGCAGCAAGGTCTCTTGCACGAGAAGTTCGTGGTCGAGCGAGCGATCTGGCCCGTGTTCGCCCTTGAGCACTCTTATAAGGGACGCCAATTCGAGTTCGTAAAGTCCCTGCCGCGAAATTCCTTCTAAATGCACCATCTGTTCGCCCTGCGTATAACCATCGGTGGCTTCGGTCAGACAGAGTCGGATGGCGTGGCCCGGCTCAAAAGGCTCTAGCAGAATCGCGCTGCCGCGCTCGCCATAGACCTCAAAGCGCCGCGCCATCGGCTGCGGCTCCATCGCCGCAATATCGACCCAAGCCATGGCCCGCTCGTATTCAAAAACGCCGAGCGTGTTGTCCTGAAACGCGGGCACGACGCCGGTGTCGTTGCGCAGAAAGGTCGTCACCTTCTCCGGTCGCCCCAAAATCCACGCCACTTGGTCGAGCATGTGTCCGGCTAGATCGTAGAAGATGCCGCCGTGGTGCCCGGCGGCGATTACTTTGCGCCCGGCCTCGGTGATGTTGGTGGACATGTGAGCGCGCACTGAATAGACATTGCCCAAAAACCCCGACCGCGCCCACTCCGCGATCTGGCTGAAGCCGGGATGGTAGCGCAGCATAAAGCCCATTTGCACTTGCAGATCGGCGGCCTGTGCCTGTGCGACGACTTGCTGCCACTGCGCCCAATCGTCTCCGGCTGGCTTGTCGTACCACACGTGCTTGCCGGCCTGGACGATGCGTTCGGTCTGGTCCAAGCTCTCGTCGTTGCGGCCCTCGGAGGCGATGGCGACGATGGAGCTATCGCCGAGTAGCTCTTCCTCGCTGTCCAAGAAGCGGACCTGCCGATAGGGTTCGTCGTCTGCGACCTGTTGGCGGCGCTCGGCGTCGGGTTCGTACAGGCCGACGACTTCGACCTCGGGGTTGTCGAGCATTGCCTTGAGTTTGCCAGCGGCGTGACCGTGCTTGGTGCCGTATTGCGCCATGCGGATCATGGGGTCTCCTCGCGGAAAAGGTGGAATCAAAACCCGATCAAACTTTGAAAATTATCGTAAGATACTGTTTTTACAAGCTATTTTAGCATCCGAGACATCGGCAGTGCGCCCAAAATCAAAACCCGATCAAACGTTGGCCTCTCACGCCCAAAACGGCACGTAGCCCGATTGCGGACGCTTGGGGTCGGCGACTTTGATGAGTTTCTGGTCTCGCGCTCGTCGGATCACCTGCGACACTTGTGCGGCATTTCGCGTATCTATACCTAAACGTGCTCGCAGGCTGCTGTTTTTCATCAATTCTCCATTCACAAACTTCAATACGGCATGCTGATAGCACGCCCGGACGCGCTCTTCGACTGTCATCGCGGCAAATCGGCGCGGCGCAAAAAGAACCGCACAAGTCGCCTCTATCCCGCCTTCTTGGACGCGAAAATCCGGTGGCGGCAACTGATAGAGCTCCACAGCCGCCACGACCTTGTCGATACCTGTACCTTGCTCCTCGCACAACTTCATGCGCCGCATGAAAGCGGCAAGTGCTTCGTTTCTCGAGCGCGGCGGGGAGTCGATAAACCGATTGGGGCTAATCAGAGGCTTACCCGGATTGGTGACCTCCAGCCGGTTGCTGAAGAGTTCAATCGACGGTCCGGCCCCGGTAATAGTCATGTCTTGGTGAATAAGCGCATTGGCGATCAACTCGCGGAGGGCAACTGGTGGGAACAGCGGCTGCTCAATGCGAAAAACTTGGTCGATTTGCTCGTTGCGCGGCAACAGCCGGTCGATGTAATCAACAATCCGCGCAAAGCCAACGGCATAACCGCGTGGTTCGTCGTACCGGTGGGTTACCGTATCCGCACGTCCCATCCCATTGTAGGCTGTGAAACGCACCGCCTTACGCGCAATCCGCGAGTCGAACTCATCGAGGCGATTGGCAAACAGAATCGCGCCCAGATTGGTGATATTCCAGCGGCCACCGACATCTGGGGTGATGATTTGGTCTTGGTGCAGGCGCTCCAAGATTGCTTGCGGATTGGCCATCAGTGGTTGGTCCATAAGCGCGAAATAGCTCGTATAGTCAATGCGGGCGAGTACGTCATCGTCGGTGAGAAACTGTGCGGCGATGCCGCTTTCCCAGAGGTATGGCTGGAGTTTGCCCCAGAGAGTTTTTTGACGGTCAGGATAATCGGATAAGCGCGGTGTCGCCGAACCAATTCGGATATACGCGGTGCGCTCAAACTCCACTGGACTTGTGGTTGCGGCGGGAATCTCAAGCAGGACCAGCCTTCCCTCTGGATGCGCCACAATCTGAAATGTGAAGGCGACATCTGGGCTGAGCCGCTGCGCGAGCCAAAACGCCAGCGGCTGGCCATGGCGTTTGACGGCATCCGGCTCAAAGTGCGTCCCGGTTATGGCGTGGTCGGAATCCCGCACTCCCCAAAGCAGATAGGCGAAATTTTGCTCTGCCAGCGCAGCGGCATTGGCGAGGGCCGAGATGTATTTGCCGATCACGGGGGGCGCAAAGTTGTTTTCCTTGAATTCAACACAGCTAGTCTCGGCAGAGGCCGCCAGCAAGTCGTTGATCAGCGCGAGGGTTCGGGTGTCGTTCATGCGTTCATCTCCCTGCGGTCCCGTCTAAGTCGGCAGTGCGCCGTGCTTGGTGCCGCTTTGCGCCATACGGTCTCGAGGAAAGGTGGAATCAAAACCTGATCAAACGTTAAAAATCGTCGTAAGATACTGTTTTTACAAGAGACTTTAACATCCGAGACATTGGCTTTGCGCCCAGAATCAAAACCCGATCAAACTTGGACTCTTACGCCCAAAACGGCACGTAGCCCGATTGCGGACACTCGGGGTCGGTGACTCTATCCACGACCCTGCGACACTTTGGCTTTCAATGGAAATCTTTCCGGATGCTCGATGGATTCTAGGCTCAGATCTACATCCAAATCCGGCCAATAGAAGTGTCCGGGCGTAGGCTGCTCAACTCGGAGGATGTTCCCGATCGGAACCTCTTTGAACCAAGGGAAATCCTCATAGGAAAGAAAAAATTCCCGCTCTTCGACGAGTAACCATATCCCATGAGTTGATATATTGGTTACTTCAAGGTCCGAAACAGTTTTGCCAAGCTGTTCTGAGTTCATCGTGGTGCTCCTCAATAATCCGCTCTATTTCTCTGAGTCGAGGCCGTGACAACCGGTAGTTGCGGGCCAACTCAATCTGTGGTTCTAACCAAAACTTCGCCTCCCCATCGCCGCAATAGATGTGAACGTGCATTCTTGGTTCTTCACGAGAGAAGAAGTAGAATCGATAGCCACGTTCTCTAAATACCGTTGGACTCATAGTTGTTGCAAAAGGAGTTTGGGTGATCTGTCTGCTGTAATTCTCGCTTGATGTCAGCTAGAACACGATCATCCAACATGGATCATACCCGCTTCGCGTTCGAGAAAGGCCGTCAGGTCTGGGTCGGCATCTAAGTCGATCAGATCAGCGGAGCGACGCAATTCTATGAGCAGTCTTCCCTGCAATTTGAAGAACAGTTTCGCCGGACAGCCGCGGACGGCAAAGTCAGTATCTGAGCCGGGCCGTACGCGTCCCTCTGCTACGGAGCCGAACACGTACACCTGCTGACAGCCGGCCTCTTTGAGGATCGCCACTCCGCGGGCCACATCGCGCTTAATGCTGTCTGGAACGTTCTGTAAGCTCACTCTTGGACTCCTTACTAATTTCCATCTCAACGCCCCATCCACCCGCCATCGACTATCACGACGGACCCATGCACGTAGTCAGCGGCCCGCGACGACAGCCACACCACCGCGCCTTTTAAGTCGTCCGGCGTACCCCACCGGCCCGCTGGAATTCTCACTAGTAGCTGCTCGTTGCGCACCGGGTCGTCGCGCAGGGCCTGATTGTTGTCGGTGGCGATATAGCCGGGGGCGATGGCATTGACGTTGACTCCGCGACCGGCCCATTCGTTGGCCAGCGCCATGGTCAACTGCCCGATTCCGCCCTTGGCTGCGGCATAGCCCGGCACGGTGATGCCGCCTTGGAAGGTCAGCACTGAAGCGGTGAAGACGATCTTGCCCCGGCCGCGGGACAGCATCTGCTTGCCGAATTCTCGCGCCAGCACGAACTGCGCGTTCAAGTTGACCTCGATGACGTGGTCCCAGTCTTCGTCTCCGTGTTCCTCAGCCGGCGCGCGCCGAATCGTACCGGCGTTGTTGATGAGGATGTCGATTGGGCCGACTTCGGCGTTGACCTGCTCGACGAAGGCGCGGACTGCCTCCCGGTCGCTGAAATCACAAGCGTATCCTTTGAAATTCTTGCCGCGCTCGGCAATGTCTTTGCCAACCTCGGAGTCTGCTTCCAGCGAGGCGCTGACGCCGACGATATCTGCTCCCGCCTCGGCCAATGCTTGCGCGAACCCGCGCCCGATGCCTCGACGGCATCCGGTGACCAGTGCCCTCTGACCGTCGAGCTTAAAAAGGTCCAAGATGCTCATTTTGTGTTATTCCCCTTGGGTGTCGATTAAAATTTTGACCGCGTCTGTGCCCGCTGTCAGCCGGGCAAAGGCGTCGGGTAGTGCGTCTAAGGGAAGGCGCTCAGTAATCAGCTCGTTTAATGACAGCGCGCCGCTGGCCGCTAGTTCGATGGCGCGGTCATAGTCTTCGGGTTCGTACACGCGCACGCCGCACATTTTTAACTCGCGCCAGAAGAATTGAAAGAGATCAACTTTAGGAGCGTCAGCGAAAATCGCCACTACCACGATCCGCCCTCGGACCTTGGCGAGCTTAGTCATCACCTCGGCTCCGGCCGACGAGCCGGAGACCTCAAATACTGCGTCGGCTCCCGCGCCCTTGGTCCAGGCTTCGACGTAGGAGACCAAGTCCTCCTCCAGTGGATGGACGGTTTCCAGTCCCAGCGCGTGCGCCGCTTGCAGCCGATAGGCGTTGACCTCGGCCACTCGCACCTCAGCCCCTGCGTGTTGCGCCACCAGCGCGTTGAGTAGGCCGATCGGGCCGCCGCCGATTACCACCACTTTTTCGCCCGGGGCTACCTCACCCAAGCGCACGTCGTGACAGGCGACTGCTAGTGGCTCGACTAGGGCACCCAGCGTCATCGGCATGTCGTCAGGCAGACGGTGCAACGTATGGGCTGGTACTGTCCACGACCCCTGAAAGGCTCCCGGACTGTCGATGCCGATGAAGTTTAGATTCTGGCAGATGTGGCCATTGCCGGCGTTGCAGGCCGCGCACGCGCCGCAAGCCTCTAAGGGGCGCACTACGACCGGATCGCCCACGGCCCAGCCTTGGACATCGGCTCCGACCTCTGCGACCCGCCCCGACATCTCGTGACCAATGACTTGGGGCATGTCGATGCGGCGGTCCTGATGGCCTAGGTAAATGTGGATGTCCGTGCCGCATACGCCGCAATAAGCCACCTCGATCCGCACCTGATCTGCGCTAGGGGATTGCACTCGGCACTCGCCGATTTCGACTGTGCGGTCGCCGCAGTAATAGGCTGCCTTCATCGCAGATGCCAGTCCGCGTCTTCAAGCGCCTCGTAGATCACGCCGCCCTCCACCTGCTCGGGCATGGGGATCCCCAGCAAGTAGCATAGCGTCGGCGCGACATCCACCGCCCGCACCTGCCGCTCGAGTGCCAGCCCTTGCTTGACGCCGGCACCAGCTAGCACGAACGTGCAGTGCTGGCCGCCGATGCCGAGCGTGGCCGAGGGTAGCTGCTTGCCGTGCGCGCCGTCGTATTCGGGCCGCAGGGCATAGACCACATCGCCGACGAGTTCGCCTTCCAGATTGACCATCTCCGCGTCTTCCCGCGTCAGTGCGAGGGCAAAAGGAGCACGCCCGGTCTGTGGATGGCGGTAGGCGTGGAGGGCTTCGATGAGGTCGAGCCGCGTCTGTTCGTAGTCGCTGGGATCGACGATCCCTGTAGGCTCGCGGCCCTTGAGATTGACGAAGATGTGGACCAGCCCCACGTTGGCCGCCCGCGTCCGCTGCCAGTCGATCTGCTTTTTCTCGGCGTCTGCATAGACCAAAAAGCCCGTCTGTTCCAGCACCTCGGCGATATCGACCGGACGGTGTTGATTGGGGGTACCGCCGTGGTCGGCGACGACCGCGACGACTGTGTCGTCATCGGCCAGCTCGACGACGCGGCCGATCATGCGGTCGATGGAGGCGTAGGTCTCGGCGACGCCCGCTTGGCAGCGCGCCAGCGTGTGCGCGTCGGCCCCGCTGCATTCGTCGGCTTGTGAGAGAAAGAAGTGGCTGGTGTAATCCGAGGCGTGAGTTTCGATGAACAGCACGTCCCAGTCGTTGCTCTCCGTCAGGTAGTGGGCGACCTCGGCCAGCCGCTGGTGGTGGAAGTCCAACAACTCGAAATAGGTCGCGTCATCAACTACGCCCAAAGCGTCGCGTGCTGGATTCTGCAGGAAATTGCCGACGTTTTCGTCGATCTGCTGCGCTACTTCCTCTGGCTGCGTGTACCCGGTCGCTGGCCAGACCTGCGGCACAAAGAGCTCGAACACGTCGCCTGCTGCGCTCAGACTGACGAGCTTCATGCGCACATAGCCATCAAGCGCTTGGCCGTCGATTTCAAAGCTGTCCTTCCACCAATCGGTCCATTGGCCTACGGATAGCTCGGCGACTCGGTCACTCGCATCGCGGCTGCGGCATATTAGCAGCCGGTCGTAGCCTTGGTCGGCCGAAGCGTAGATCAGACCGTAGAAATGCTTAGGCGTTCCCTCTAGGCCTTGTCGGCGCATGTCAGCCCGCCCGCGCTTGAGCATCTCGACGACTAGCTCTACTTCTTTGGGCGGCAGTGCGGATGAGGGCACATTTTGCCATCCTTCCGCTGGGACGATTTCTACCGGATCGACGTTGCGCACTTTTTGCAAGGCGCTTGGGTCCAGAGTCTCTGGGTCGCGCGGGCCGCCGATTGGCCGAGGTGTCCAGCCGCCGCCGACAAAGAGATGGTAGCCGGTGATCTGATGCACGTTGGACACGCCGGGGCCGGTACCCTCGACTTGGATGCCGGTTTGCACGGTCGGTGGCCAGGACATCTCCCACTTGACCAAGATCGGCTTTTTGCCGGCCCGCTCGACCGTGTTCCACAAGTACTCGGCCTGCGAAAGCTGGGTGTTGATGCCCCACACCGTCTCGTCGAGACGCCCGCCGAGCTTGCGGATGTTGAAGTCCATGACTTGATGGGTTCCCGCCCAAGCTCCGGTCGAAGTGGCCGTCCAGCCGGGTGGTGTCAGGGTTGGAAAGACGCCGATCATGGGCCGCTTGACGCCCTGCGCCATGAGCTGACCCAAGTGAGGCATGTGACCTTGATCCACCATGTGTTGCACTAGCTCCATGGCGGCCCCGTCCATGCCGATGACGATGGCTTTTTGTGCCGGACTCTGCATGATTTCTCCTGTAGTTAGATTCCCAAGCGTTCGTATTGCTCTTGTGGTGCTTCGCACGCTTCCATTTGCGCGCGCAACAGTCCCTGCATCCGATGCTCTATGGCCGCGTCGGCGAGCGGGTTTTCTTGGCGCGGGTCTTGCTCCAAGTCGAAGAGCAGCGTCCCGTATTCGTGCTGCTTGCTGCGCGTGTGTCCTTGCGTCCGCAGCAGCCGACAGCCCTTGCTAAAACCAAACGGCTCGGCGAGTTCTACGTTGGCGAATTCATCGACTGAGAAGGGGTCGCGCATGTGCGTGGGCATGAGCGTGTAATTGTACAGGGGCTGGTTGTTGGGCTGGGCGGGCGCGCGCATGTACACGTAGCGGCCATCGGTGACGTTCACCTGCCCGCCGTGGTTGCCGAAAATCGCGGCCTCGCGCACGGGGGCGTCGCTGGCGCAGGTCTCGCGCAGGCTCTGGCCTAGCATGTCCGCAGTCGGCTCCATGCCGAAGAGGTCCAACAGGGTCGGTCCCAAGTCGATCGACGGCTGCACCAAGCTTTGTCGCCGCTGGCCCGCGTGGCCGCAGCGGGGATCCCAGACGAAGAACGGCGTGTTGGACAGCTCGCGGTACCAAGGCATCTGTATCTTGGCCCACAGGTCGTGCTCGCTGAGTAGGAAGCCATGGTCGGTCCACACGATGAGCATGGTGTCGTCCCACAAATCGAGCCGGTCCATCTCGTCGAGGATGTCGCCGAGGCGGGCGTCGCACATGCTCAGCAGCGATGCGTAGTGGCCCCGGCATTGATCGACGAGGGCTTGCTCTTCGGTTACGGGGCCGTAGGTCGGCCAGTCGAACAGCACGGACGAGCGGTTCTTAAAAAGTTCTGGATAGAGGTCTTGGTATTGGCGTTGAGTGAAGAACGGCTCGTGCGGGTCAAAGGTCTCGATCTGCAAAAACCAGTTGTCTTCGGCGTGGTTGCGGCGGATGAATTCGACGCCGGACTGGAAGGTCTGCGCTTGGGGCTGGTCTTCTTCGCGGCGCATGTGTTGCCGGTTGACGCGGTCTTGGCGATGCCACATGCTGCGGCCCGCATTGCTCGCGTGCGCCTCTACGGGCGGCGGATCGGCTACTTGTCCGATCCACGGGTCGCCCTCTTGGCCGCGGAAGAACTGCCAAGTGTTGTACTGGGTGTGGTAGGTAGCTCCGCCGGCCTCCCAGTAGTGGTAGTGGTCGCTGATGAGGTGCGACGAGACGCCGGCCTCGCGCAGCATTCGGGGGACGGAGTCGTCGAACGGCTCCAGCGGCCCCCAGGAGCGGTGGAGAAAGTTGGGCCGCCCGGTGTGCAAATCGCGGCGAGCGGGCATACACGGCATGGAGCAGACGTAGCTGGTGTCGAAAGTGAGCGACCGCTCGGCGAGCCGCTGGAAATTGGGCGCGTGCGTCCAATCGCAGCCGTAGGGCGGCAACATGTGCCGGTTGAGCGAGTCGAACATGACCATAATTGCTTTCATACATTTACCTCGTGTAGGAGTTGGAGGGCTTGCTGTCCGCGCTCGGACTCGGGATCGCGCCGCGCAATGCGCCGCAATTGGTACAGGGCACGCTCGTCGCCGTTGCGCGCTAGGGACAGGGCTTCAGTAAACCCTTGATCCCCCCATTGGGACGACTGCGGTACCACGTCTAGGTCTAGATCCTGCCAATAGTACTGCAATGATTCGCTCTGCCAGCCCGCGTAGCAGGCTGCCCAGTTAAAGCCGGTGACTCCGATCAGGTGCGGCTCCAGCATGTGCTGCGCAATCGGCTCGCCCTGTGCCTGATAGCGGTTGTCGAGCGAAATGCGCAGGCGATCTTCCGTATAGTTGGGCAGGGCTTGGTGGACGGTTAAGCTCGGAAAGATCAGCGCGTCTCCGGCTTCGTAATTTGCGCTGAGCCAGCGTCCGGCCAGCTCGGATTCTTCTACGGCTAGGCCGCCAGCTCCCAATGAGAAGTGATGCTCGCGCACCTTGCCGATTTTGTGCGATCCGGGTAGTACGGCCAAGCCTCCCAGTTCCAGCGGACAATCGCCCACGGGTGCCCAGAAGGTATAGGTGTTGAAACTGCCTTGGAAGTGGACGAAGTCTTGGTGCATGGGCGTGGTGTGCTCGGTGTATTGGGGAAACCACAGCCGGGCGATTTTCTGGGGATGCGGCAGCACCGGGCCACCTACTACTTGTTCCATGATGGCTAAGACTTCCGGCCAATGTCCGGCTTGGTGGAAGGCTTCCAAGCTGTACACCCGGTGATATACGTCGGCGTATTCGGGATCGCCTTCGGTACACTGGGCGTCGATCCGCGCAATGCCGTCCATGGGATCCGTGCCAGCGACCAACCACCCGGCCTCCATCAACACTTCCGTTATCTCTTGCCGCAGGGATAGCAGCTCGTCTTTGGCCATGATCTGCCGCAAGAAGATGTACCCTTGTTCATCTAGTCGTCGCCGCAGCTCGGCGCTGTCGCCGAGGGCATCGTTGGCCTCTTGCATCAGGCCGACTTCGCTCGCGTCTTTTGCTGTCATCAGTCTCGTCCTTAGCTGGCCGCTGGCTCCATCTCGTTGTCCCGGAATCCGGCCACGACGATGTTGTTGTTGCGATCCAGCACGTTGTCTTGGTCGATGCGATGCGGATTGTCCTCAGCGCGTCCCACCGGCCGCAGCGCCGTGCTGTGATAGCCAAAGCGCACGGACTTGCGCCAGGAATCCGTGCGGTTGCAATCCGACCAGTGGATCGTCTGGTAGCTGAAGAAGATCATGTCGCCGCGCTCCGCTGGTACGGCAACGCTGTCGAGGCGGTCGGGATGGTACTGTGCGGGCGGTAGATGTGGTGCTGTATCCGGCCCGAGTACGTGTTCTAATGGCCCCTGCTTGTGGCTGCCCGGCACGACCATCAGCGCACCGCTCTCCAGCGGTGTGTCGTCTAAGTGCAACAAGCAGTCCACGAAATCCGGGCCGTCGTGCGGGTAGAATGGATAGTCTTGGTGCATGGGGAAGGGCGTGCCTTTCTCCGGCGGCTTGGCGTGCAGGACTGTGTGGTGCCACTGAACTGGGCCGTCGATGAGTTGCCGCACGCAGGCGATCATGGCCTCGTGGAAGAGGACGCGGCCCCAAGCGGCCGAGTAAAAGTGCGGGTTGTGCATGAAGACCGCTCGCGTGTTGAGGCGGTCTTCTTCTTCGAGGTAGCGATCGCGCCAGGGGCCGACCCAGCCGATGGACTCCTGTCCCCACTGTTCGATCACTCGCACCATCTCCGAGGCAAGCTCTTCGGTTTCCTCGGGCGTGAAGAGTTGGGGGACTTTGAGATAGCCCTGTTCTCGGTATTGCGCCACCTGCTCTTTGGTAAGCATGTCTAGCTCCTTTCTTCTTCGGCCCTCTTTTGCAGGGCGCGCATGTAAGCCAGTGTGTAAGCCGTGCCCAGCCGCCCGTCGTCGCCTACTTGGGGCCGGACTGCACGCTGCAAAGGGCGGGGTGGGATTTGAGCGGCAAATCTAAGGCCCGAGCCGTGTGCTATCAACCGAGGGACGCAAGCGGCAGATCGAATATGTCGCTATACTTGGAAAGTGGGAGGTATGCGTGCAAAATGCAGAATAAATTCATGCGGCGTGCGGCCCCAATCGTCACGCTGACGACGGATTTTGGCGGTAGCGATTACTACGTCGGCGCGATGAAGGGGGTCATCTTGGGCATCGCACCGGAGGCCCAGCTCGTGGATATCTCCCACCAGATTCCGCCTCAAGATGTGCTGGCCGCCGCTTTTGTTCTGCGCCACGCCGCGCGCGAATTCCCACCCGGCACCGTGCATCTAGCCGTTGTCGATCCCGGCGTAGGTACGCGTCGTCGTCCCCTCGCTCTCCAGAGCAGCGGACATTTGTGGGTGGGGCCGGACAACGGTCTCTTCAGCTTCGTCCTCGATTGCGCCGACAGCCGGGTACACGAGATCGCTCGGCCCGACCTCGCCCGGCCCGACTTGAGCAGCACCTTTCACGGCCGCGACCTCTTTGCTCCGCTGGCTGCTCACCTCTGTCGCGGCTTGGACCTTGCTGACGTCGGTCCGCCGATAGCCGATCCGGTGCGCTTAGATGAATCCGCGCCTTGTAAATCGGCCGACCGCATCGCCGGCCACATCATCCACATTGACGGCTTTGGCAACTTGGTGGGCAACATTGCGGCCGCTGATATTGCGCCGTGGGGTACCGCACTACACATCCGCCTCGATGACTGCGTAATCACGGAACTTTGCCGAACGTATGAGGATGTCGAGCCGGGCGCGCCGCTTGCTTTGATAGGCAGTGCTGGTCTGTTGGAAATTGCGGTCAACTGCGGCAATGCCGCCCGCCAATTGGGGGTGCAACGCCGCGCTACTCTTGTCGTCGAGAAGCTCTGAGAAAGAAAAATTTATGTCTAACGCTCCGCTCATCGTCAGCATTTCTGGAATTCGCGGCCTCGTCGGCCAGTCGCTCACCGATGAGGTCGTCGCTCGCTTTGCCGCGGCCTTTGGCACCACCTTGACACCGGGCGACACCGTCGTCCTCGCCCGCGACACGCGCCCGTCTGGAGCGGGTTTTGCCCAAGCTGCGGCCACCGCTTTGCGCCAGACGGGTTGCCGCGTCGTCGATTTGGGTATGTGTTCCACGCCTGGAGCCAAGCTGATGATCGCTGCGCTCGATGCCAAGGGTGCGATTATTATCACTGCCAGCCACAACCCGGCCCCTTGGAACGGCCTCAAGTTGGTGCGCGCCGACGGCGTCTTCCTCAATGCAGAAGAGGGTACCCGCGTCGAGGCTCTCTTCCACACAGGCGAGTTTCGCTGCGCCGCGTCCGGCGCGCTGGAAACGATCGACTCAGACGCCGTGGTGGCGCGCCACGTCCAGCAGATTGTGGACTACGTCGATGCTGACGCCATTCGCCGGGCCGGGTTCAAGGTGGCCGTCGATCCCTGCAATGGTACGGGGGCCTTGGTGATCCCGAGCCTGCTGGACGCCTTGGGCGTTGAAGCCACGCTTATCAATGCGCGGCCCGACGGCGATTTTGCCCACGACCCGGAGCCGGTGTCCGCCAACCTCGTCCAGCTCGGGCAGGCCGTGCGCGACAATGACTGTGCCATTGGCTTTGCCATTGACCCGGACGCCGACCGCGTCGCGTTGGTCGATGCGAGCGGCGCGCCCGTGGGCGAGGACTACACGCTCGCGCTGGCGGTGCAAGCGGTGGCGGCGCGGCAATCCGGCCCGGTCGTCACTACTCTCTCCACCTCGCAGACTGTTACAGACGCGGCTGTTGCCCAAAACTGCCCGGTCTTTCTCACGGCAGTGGGCGAGGTTCACGTGGTGGAGAAGATGATGGCTGAGGGAGCGGTCATCGGTGGCGAGGGCAACGGCGGCGTCATTGTCACCCAAATCGGGCCAAGCCGCGACGCGGCCGTCGGCTTGGCCCTAGTACTGGAGACTATGGCGCGCACCGGTCGATCTCTTAGGGAACTGATCGCTGCGCTGCCCAGCTACGCCATTGACAAGCGCAAAATTACTTGCACTCCAGAGCAGTTAGACGCGGCCATTGCCGCATTGCGCGAACGCTACCATCAAGCGTATGTCCATCCGGTGCGCGATGGTTCCAAGCTCTATCTGAGCGGACAGCTCGAATGCCCTTGGGTTCACCTCCGCGCCTCTAACACCGAACCCATCGTCCGCGTCATCGCCGAGAGCGCGAGCGCCGCAGAAGCCGCTTTGCTTTGCGACGAGGTGGAAGGGTTGTTTGGGTAGGGGAAGGGGCGATATACGATCTATTGTAGAGGCGTTGGCGACACGACGACATACAATTGAGAACTGGGTTGACCATATAGGTAAACATAGATACATTATCCTTAGATTCCGTCTTAGGAGAACGTCCGCATGGTTCAGTTTGGGCATCACCTGAAGGCGGCTCGCCTTGAAAGCGGATTGACCCAAGCCGATGTAGCAAACCGCCTTGAGGTTTCGAAGGGGTACATTTCCCGCCTCGAAAGCGGCAAGGCGCGACCCGCCGAAGCCACAGTCAGACGCCTAGCCGAACTTTGCGCGACCGACCCTGATCCGCTCCTCATCTTGGCCGATTACTTGCCCTCTGACCTTCGAGAAATTCTATCGCAGCATCCCGCTGAGGCGTCGGCGATCCTGCGCGGTACCTTTGGGCGTACCGAGTACCTGCAAAATGCGCCCTCCGCTGTCGCCGAGTCTCAAGTGCTCTATCAGACTGGCGAAGCCTCATATCAGCTCGTCCAAGAAGATTGCTTCGCATGGATGGAGAGTTGTCCTCCTAACAGCGTCCATGCCATCGTCACCGACCCGCCCTACGGCCTGAAAGAGTACACCACCCAAGAAAAGGACAAACTCCGGCGCGGACGGGGTGGCGTCTGGCGCATCCCGCCCGCTTTGGACGGCTGCGTCCGCCAGCCCTTACCTCGGTTTACCGTCCTCAGCAACGGCGACAAGCAGCAGCTTGCTGCGTTCTTTGGACAATGGGGCGAGCGGGCATTGCGAGTGCTCGTGCCGGGGGGGCATGTTTTCATCGCTGCCAATCCTCTGCTGTCTCATTTGGTCTATGCGGCCCTCGTCGAAAGCGGCTTTGAGAAACGCGGCGAAATCATCCGCCTAGTGCAGACGCTGAGGGGTGGCGATCGCCCCAAGAATGCACACGACGAATTTGCGGACGTCACTGTTATGCCTCGCTCTTGCTGGGAACCCTGGGGCCTGTTTCGCAAACCGTGCGAGGGGCGCGTACAGGATAATTTGCGCATGTGGAAGACGGGCGGACTGAGGCGGATCAATGCCGAGCGCCCTTTCGGCGATGTCATCCGCAGTGCGCCCACTCGGCCAGCGGAACGCGACATTGCGCCGCATCCCTCTCTCAAGCCGCAGAGCTTTATGCGCCAGATCGTGCGTGCGGCTCTGCCGCTGGGCGAGGGGATAGTGCTCGACCCCTTTATGGGTGGCGGTTCGACTATCGCCGCCGCGTGTGCTGTAGGCTATGAGAGTATTGGCATTGAAAGCGACCCCGCGTTTTTCGAAATCGCAAAAGCCGCGATTCCGCAATTGGCCACGCTGGAGGTCAACGGAGAAAGTAAGTCGGCTCCGAAAGTTGGGACACTGCCGACCCTGATTTCTTCCACTTTGAGTCCGTAGGGAAGATCGACGCGACGATTCACGTAGCAGGGGTCGAGTTTGGTCGGTCGCGACATGGCTCTGGGTCAACTAGCGGCGACAATATCCCCGTAGGAGCCTTTGACTAGCTGGTCGCTGGTGATTTCCAAGGCCCGCATCAGGGCCTCGACGCGTCGGTGCGACTCTTCGACGCCCTTTTCTTCGGTCACGGCCTCTAGCTCGACGAACTGGCCGAGGCCCTTTACGTCGTCAAGGTGGATGCGCACGTTTTCCCACAGCCAGACTTGGCGCGTCTTCTCCACCTCGACCCAG
>JAJDYK010000240.1 GCA_022825185.1 Candidatus Latescibacterota bacterium
GTGCCCGGCTCGCACAAGAGTCGCCTCGCCGCGCCCCCGGAGGGATTTGTGGTCCAGCACGAAGTACAGCCTACCGCCCCGGCCGGCTCGGTGATCGTCTTCAACGGCCAGTGCTGGCATGGCGGCGGTGCCAACACCGGCGACCGCAACCGTCACGCCCTCTTCGGCCACTATAGAAAGCACATGCTGGTCTTCCAACTCGATCCGCACGACGGCTTCCCGCCCGAGTGGTGGGACAGCTTGAGCCCGCGTCAGCGCCAACTGATGAGGATGCAAAACGGCCCGGGTGCTCTGCATGCGGCCGATGTGCATTTTCGCTAGGAGGCAGGACATGCTGAACACCCGCAGCTTCGCGTTCATCCTTGGTATTGGGTTTCTGGCTCCGATCGTCCTAAAGGCTGAAGTGACGACTTGGCAACTTGGCGGCAGCCAGCCCTGGGCCGGCCAAGACACGGTCAGCATTATGATTGACTTTGAGCGCGTCCCTGGTGCCATTCAGCCGGTGCGCGTCGAGCCGGCCGTCAATATCATTTCCCTGCTCAGCAACTGGACGACCTTTCGCCAGCCCAAAGAATTAGGCTATATCGACGGCGAGCGCCCCCGCATCTGGAAGTGGAACGAGGGCAACGGCGACCCAACCGAAAACGGCGTCGCGCTTATTGATGCAGACAGCACCACGTACAATTCCTCCAAGGCCGAGGGCATTGACAAGCAGTTTTTCACCATTGACTTGGCCGTACCCATGCCGGCTCATATTTTCGGCTTCCACACCCCTTCAGGCGGCTTCCGCTCCGACGGCACGCCGCTGCGCACGGATTCGACGCCGGCCTTCCAAATCTCGATCCAAGAGGAAAACAGCGAGATTTTCGCCATCAAAGGGCCGCTGCCCCTCGCGAGGATCGTGGCCGAGCCGACGCAAAATTTTGCGCCTGACGTGCTCATTGGTTTTGATCAGCAATACGTGCGCTTCTTCCGCTGGGCCCGCAAATTCTCCATCATCGACGAGACGGCCTTGAGTCGGAACCGCGTTAGCGGCTCATCCGGCGGCCAAGGCAATCAAGCTCGCTCGCTTTTGGGCACCATCAGCGAATTCGAGGTCTATGGCGAGGGCTTTCCCAAGCGGGCCACGTACCGCTCCAAAATCATCGACCTCGGGGCTGAGCAAAACTTTGGTCGGCTGTTCTTTACTGCCACGCCGATGCGCTTTGTCAATGGCGAGGCCGTTGAGGCCCTCGATGCACGGGCCTTCGCCGAGATCGAGGTTCGCACGGGTCGGGACGACGACCCGAACATTTATCACGAGTACACAGTCACTGGCAAGGAAAAGGTCGTCTCGCGTGCCCGCTACGAGAACGATCTCCGCACCGGATTCGCCCGCACGTGTGCCTCCTGCGACTTCGTCCAGCGCAGCCCCCGCCCTGGAATGCGGGCCGCAATTACCTACGACCGCGACAACTGGACCTTCTGGTCAACGCCCATCACTCAGTCGGGTCTGCCGCTCAACCTCGACAGCGGCTCCTTCATACAGGTGTTCATTACCTTGCACAGCACCCGCTTTGCAGATTTTGTGCGCTTGGATTCGCTGTGGGTCGAGCGGGCACCGCTATTGGCAGCGCGCGTCCTCGGCGAAGTGGCCCCGCTTGCCGACCCGCGGCCCGCGCACGGGTTCGGCGAGGTGGCCTTGGGCGAAATGGTCGAGTTTGCGTACGACCTGTCGGCGTCCTTCTCAGGGGGGAATCAGCGCGGCTTCGACCAAGTGCGCATCCAAACGGGTGCCCGGCCTGCGTTCAAAGAGTTGCTCGTCGGCGGTCAAGAGACCGACCCAGCCGCCGTCCGCGAAGAGGACGATGGGCTGACAGTAGTCTTACCCGAGCGCGTTACCCGCGCCAACAACGCGCCGTTGCGCATCGTCTTTGCCGCGGAAGTGTTTGAACTGGCCACCACATTCTTGGGTACCGTCGCCGACTCAGAGGTCGAGACCTTGCCCCAACCCATCGTCTCTGGGGACGCCAGCGAATTGCTCTCCACTAATAGTCTGCGCGTCCTTAGCGTTTCGGATCAACAACCTGCCCTGGTGCAAAACTTGCGCTTTTCAACGCCTGTGTTGACGCCCAATGGCGATGGCGTTCACGACGAGCTTCGCATGGCCTATTCCCTCTATGGCCTGCCGGAAGAGGTGCCCGTCGAATTGGCGGTCTATGCGCTCGACGGACGCCATGTGGCGACCGTGTCCCAAGGCTTGCAAACAGCCGGCCCGCAAACGGCTCGCTGGGACGGACGCGACGCAGCGGGCCGTGCCCTGCCTCCGGGCGTGTACCTAGTCTCCGTGGTCCTGCAATCCGAGCGCCGCGCTGCCGCCTTGCTCCGCCCCGTGGGCGTGGCGTACTGAGGAAGTGGGAACGATGCGATTTCTTTTACCGCTCGTCTGCGTCGCGGTTGTGGCCACGGCCGCCAGCAGCGAAACCCTGACCTTCCAAGGGCAAGATGCTTGGACGACTTGGCAGGTGCCCCTTGGCCTAACTGAGGTGGGCGAGAATGGCCAGCTACAGCTCGTCAAGTTCCGCAAGGACATCAACGCAGTCGCCGATGCCCATCGCTTCTCCTACGAGAGCAAAAGCCGCGGACAAGTTGCGGGCGGCATCTGGGAGGCGACCTCCAATCCTGCTGATGCAGACTACATCATCGACGGGGATCTCCAGACCTTTTGGCGTCCAGATCCAGCGGATGCCGTCGAAGACTGGGCCATTGAGATAGACTTGGGCCGGGCCGTGTTGGCTCGGGAGATACGCCTCGTCTTTCCCGACGACGAGGACGCGCGTCCCTTCCGTCAGTTTACCGTGTACGGTAGCCCGGGGACCCGCATATCGGTCCAAGACGACTTGGTGCTGCTGGAGCCGCTCTTCCGCACGACCCGGCCCAACGCGGCCAGCGAGGTCGTCATCCCCCTCGGGTTCACTGCCCGCGATAGCGTATTTCAGCTCGACGAGGGCTTGGCTATCGACCCGGTGGCCAAAAACAACTATCGGGTGATCCAGCGCATCCGCATTGAGGCGGAAGAAAAGACTCCGGACGCAGCCTTGGCCGAGATTGAGGTTCGCGGCATTGGCGACAACATCAGCATTGGCACCATGCAGCGGGGCCGCTTTGTCAACGGAGTCAACTCAGTCGATCCGCAAAATCTCTTCGACGCCGACATGAACACCAACAACCTAATCGGCTCTTCGTATGGCAGCCTCGGCTGGAAGGAGGGTGGGGTGTGGTTTGGAGTGGATTTGGGGGCGGTGTTTTTCGTCGATGAATTCTTCCTCTATTCCTTTAGGCCCGACGAGGGCTTGGTGGGCTTCTCGATCAATGGCACCGGCCCGGGCCATACGGTGCTCTATTCAGACGGCACCCGCAGTCTTAGTTCCAATCTGCCCGTGCCCGATGCATTTGACTATACAGAGCTCCTGACCCACATCAATCCCAACGCCGACCGCCTGCTCTACATTCGCTATATGTTCAAGCCGCGCAAGATGCGCTACTTCTTCTGGCACGGCATCAGAGACACCGGCTGGGGCATCGTCAAATGGGCCGAGTTCATGCTGTTCTCTCCGGGCTATCCCGCCGAAGTAGTATTGCACTCGGACTTCATCGACTTAGGACAAACCTCGGGCGACGGGCGTCCAAAAGTCATCAAAAACCTCTCTTGGGATACCGAGCTGGCCGCGGGCACCCGCCTGCAACTGCGCTCGCGCTCGGGCAACTCGCTAGAGCCGGTCTTTACGTTTTACAACAAGATCGGCGAACAGGTCACCGAGGATAAGTGGAATAGTTCGCCCAAGGTGCTGCGCGGTCCGGTCGATACGACGCTCGTGGTGGGCGAGGATTGGGGCGAATGGAGCAACGTCTATCAGTTCTCGGGCGAGGCATTTCAGTCGGAGAGCCCGCGCCGCTTCATCCTGCTGGAGATGATCCTCTCCACCGACGACCCCAGCGTAGCGCCGGTGGTCCATTCGCTCTCGGTCGAGTTTGAGGACGCGCTGTTGCAGGGTGCAGTGGGTCGCATTGAGCCGCGCCAAGCCGTCCCCAACGAGGCCACCCGTTTCACCTATACGCTGTGGCCGCAGATGGAGGCTGAGGACTCGGGTTTCGACCTATTGCGCTTTACCGTGCCGGGTCGGATTGACGCCGAGGACCTCGAACTACACATCGGCTCCGCGCCGGTCGAACCTGCCCGCGTCGAGCAACAGGGCGACTCGCTGTTGGTCGCCCTGCCGCACATTGTGACCGAGGACTCGATTCGGGTGGATTTCACGACGAGGGTTTTGCACAACGCCACGGTTTTTCCCCTCGATCTCGGGTTGAGCGAGCGGCCCGGCCTCTGGCAGTCGGTCGAGCCAGCCGAGCGCCGCTCTCAGGTAGTAATGCTACCCGAGCTAGCCGAGCACGGCCAACTCATCGACGCATTGGAACTGGCTTCGCCTGTGATCACGCCCAATGGCGACGGGATCAACGACGCGCTCGACATGCGATTTGTGGTCTTCAAGCTAGACACAACGACCCCCACGCTCGCGCTCTACGATCTAGCGGGCCGCCAAGTCGCTGCGGTCGAATCCACGCCGACCGCAACGGGCCATCGCTTCACTTGGACGGGCCGCGACGCGTCGGGGGCCTTAGTTGCGCCGGGCATTTATCTCTACCGCCTCGATTTGGGGGCCGAGTCGGGGCCGGGGACGCACGCGGGTTCGATCTCGGTTGTCTATTAGGGGCCAAAATTAAGGAGACTAACAAGATTTATGGGATTAGGTCTGTCGCTTGCGAAATTTCAACACTGTTTTGTTGGAACGATGCGGTTTGTAACGAATGCCTTGTTATTTATGCTTCTCTTCCTCCCTTCCATCGCCTTCACAACTCAAAGGAGTACCACTATGAGTGACTATCTCGTCTATATCGGCACCTATTCCAGCGGCGACGAGGATGGCATTTACGTCTATCGCCTCGACATGGCTACCGGGGCGCTCGCCTATCAAAGCAGCATTGGCGGCATAGACAACCCTTCCTTCCTCGACATTGCGCCCAACCGCCGCTTCCTGTACGCCATCGGCGAGACTAGCGCGGTCGGCGACCGGCCCGGCGGCGCGGTTGCGGCCTTTGCCATTGACCAGCAGAGCGGAGCTTTGACCCACATCAACACCGAATCGACCGTTGGCCCCGGCCCTTGCCACATCAGCATCGACCGCGCTGGTAAGTACGCGCTAGCTGCCAACTACGGCGGCGGCAGCGTCGCCATCCTGCCGATCCGGGAGGATGGCTCGCTCGGCCCGGCTACGGATTTCGTCCAACACGAGGGTTCTTCGGTCAACCCAAGACGCCAAGAGGGACCGCACGCCCATTCGATTATGGTCGCCCCCAACAACAAACACGCCTTTGCCCCCGACTTGGGCATCGACAAGGTGCTCATCTATGCGATTGATCACGCGAATGGCAAGCTGGTCGCGCAGACGCCTGCGGAAATCGCCCCCGGCAGCGGCCCGCGCCACCTCGCCTTCCATCCCGACAGCCAATGGGCTTACGTCATCAACGAGTTGAGCAACACCATCACGGCTTTCGACTACGACGCCGACGCCGGCACGCTCGCCACTATCCAGACCATCTCGACGCTGCCCGACGGCTATGCGGAGGTCAGCCACACCGCCGACATCCACGTCCACCCCAATGGCCGCTTCCTCTACGGGTCCAATCGAGGCCACGACTCTATTGCCGTCTATGCCATCGACCAAGACAACGGC
>JAJDYK010000145.1 GCA_022825185.1 Candidatus Latescibacterota bacterium
AGCGAAATCCCCGCAATCCCACCCACGACCAACTTCAACAGCAAAATGGTCTGCTCGACCTGCTCTAGGATACTGCGACCGCTGACGATCTGATAGCTCGCTTCCGGGCCGTGGCGCTTTTTGAGTGCCTTTTCAATGGCAACAGTAATGTCGGGCACGTCTTCCTGCTCCTTGGCGTGGGCTACCATGGCTTGGATGTACTTGTTGCCGGCGAGGCGTCGCTGAGCCGTCGTCACCGGCACCAGCACTTGGTCTCCCCAGTCCTCGCCAAAGATCTGGCGATCCTCCATGAGGCCCACTACCGTAAAGCGCTGGCCGTTGAGCTTGAGCTCGCGGCCCAAGAAGGGGGCCAAGCCAAACAACTCCTCGCGCACCTCTTGCCCAATCACGCAGACCCGGCGCAGCTTGTCCAAGTCGGCGTTGATCAGGAAGCGCCCCTCGGCGACCTGCCAGTTGTACACCTCGGCGAACTCGGGCAAAGTCCCCGCCGCCCTGCTCTGGTAGCTGGCCTTGCGATAGCGCATATTGGCCCCATGCGACATAGAGGGCAGGACCGCGGCTAAGCGGTCGGAGGATTGCTCGACCACGGACAGGTCGTCCATAGTCAAGGGTTTAGAGCGGGGATTGGGGACCCAGCGGCCATCCTTGAGCTGCATGTATTGCGGCGAGATCATTACGAACTGCGCCCCGCCCAACTTGCCGAACTCGTCGATGACAAACTGCCGCATCCCCTCGCCAATGGACACGATGCCTACCACCGCGCCGACCCCAATCATCATGCCCAGCAAGGTCAGCGCCGTGCGCAGCTTGTTGACCCATATTTGCCCGAGGGCAATGCGGATGGATTCGAGGAAAATCACGTGCGACGCAGCGCTTCTACCGGATCGAGCCGGGCAGCGCGAAAGGCGGGATAAACGCCGAAGAAAATGCCGACCGCCGATGAAAAGCCGACGGCCCAGAGCACGGACTCAGCCGAGACAATGCTGGTAAAAGGCGCGCCGGGCGCGAGCTGCTGAATGACGAAGGCCGCCCCCAAACCCAAGCTGAAGCCGCAGAGGATGCCCAGCAGGCCGCCGACCATGCTCAATACGACGGACTCGGCGAGGAACTGGCCGAGGATGTGGCGCGGCTTGGCGCCGAGGGCCTTGCGGATGCCAATCTCGCGAGTGCGCTCGGCCACCGACACCAGCAAGATGTTCATAATGCCAATGCCCCCGACCAACAGCGAAATCCCCGCAATCCCACCGCCCACTTGCTGCAAGACGCGGAAGAACTCATTGGCGTCGTCTATCTCTCCCTGGCTAGTCTCGATCCTGAAGTCGTCGCCGTGCTCGTGGTGTCGCCGGAGGACGCGGCGCACCGCAGCAACGACCCGCTCGACAGCATCCAAATCCTCGACGAAGAGCGTGAGTTCCGAGAAGTGATTCTCTCCGCGCAGCCGCTTTTGGGCCGTGGTGTACGGGACCAACACGATATTGCCCTCACTGCGACCAAAGCGAACGCGCTCGTCGAGCACGCCAACGACCACATAGCGGTCGCCGTTGAGCAGGATCTCTTTGCCCAGCGGGTTGGCTCCCTGAAAGAGGGTTGCATACACATCGTCGCCGAGCAGGCAGACCTTGCGGGCGAGGCGCAAGTCGTCCGCGTTCAGGGGCCGGCCGCCGAGCACGGGCCAGTTGAAGCCTTCGTTGAACGCGGCGGATGTGCCCGTATAGCTCGCATCCACAGTGGTCTTGCCGCGCTGTAGGGAGGCACTGCCCTCGACGCTAGGCACGATCGCGTGTAGCCCGTCGATTTCCCGCTGCATGGCCACCATGTCGGCCTCAGTCAGGTACTCTTGCCAAGGGCGGCGCACCCAGCGGCCATCCTTGCGCACCCACTGGCGCGGCGGCTCCACCGCGATCATACCCGCCCCACCGCTGAAGACGAACTGCGAGATCACTTGGCGGCGCAATCCCTCCCCAAGCGACACCACGGCAATAATGGCCGCCACGCCAATGACAATGCCCAACAGCGTCAGCAGCGAGCGCAACTTGTGCGCCCGAAGCTGACCCAAACCGGCAAAGAGGGGTTCAAGAAGGGTCATTGGCGTTTTTCGTCCTTCGGGTTGAAGACTCGGCAGTTAAAGCGTTAAAAATAAGTTAGATGAATCACAAACCAAAACGGCACCGAGTAGGGGCGGTTCGCGAACCGCCCCTACTATTTGGCCAATGACGATCAGCCCTATCTTGCACCACCAACTCGCATTGACTAAATTTATTCACTGCCTATTGACTAAATTTTAGAAACAAACGCAACTATAATACACTTATGAACTTAGAAGAATTCCAGATTCACAATAGCCATCTCGAAGGTGCCTTTTCCGACCTCGACCCGCACCTCAGACGCCTGCGCGATCAGCCCCTAATCTATCGCTTTCCCCTCCTCGACCACCTGCCGCGCAACCAGCCGGGCATTTACACTGTGGGCGGAGGCCGCCAGATTGGTAAGACGACCTTGCTCAAACAGTGGATGGCCGACCTGATTGCAACCGGCATGGACCCGGCCCGGCTGCGCTTCTTCACCGGCGAACTCATCGACGACCACCACGCCCTAGTGCGCTTGGTATCGTCCCTACAGCGAGAAATGCCCACCGAGGGCCAGCGCTATATCCTGCTCGACGAAGTGACCTATATCGCCGGTTGGGACAAGGGGATCAAGTACCTCGCCGACGCCGGCTTACTCGAAGGCGTCGTGCTCATTGCGACCGGCTCGGACATGGCGGTCATCCAAGAGGCCCGCATGCGTTTTCCCGGCCGCAGAGGGCAAGCCGCGGTGGTTGACTTTCACCTCCATCCCCTCAGCTTTGCCGCGACCGTGGGTCTAAAACGCTCGCTGAGCAACCAAGAGCTGCTACAATTAGCACAGCCTAGATCGCCGCTACCCGCAGAAACCGAGCAAGTCCTGCTTGAGGAATTTCTCGCCTATCTAGTCCACGGCGGCTTTCTCACCGCCATTAACGATATGGCTCGCCACGACTGCATCCTTCCGGCCACATTCGCCACGTATAGCGACTGGATACGCGGCGATATGCTCAAGCGCGGCAAGCAGGAGCACTATTTGGGCGAAGTGCTGGCCGCCATTGTCCGCTGCTGCGGCACCCAGACCACTTATAACGCCTTGGCCCGCACACTCAGCATCGACCATCCCGCTACTGTGAGCGACTATATCGCCCTGCTCACCTCTATGGATGTCCTCCGCGTCCAGCCGGCCTTGCGCGAGGACAAGCTGACCGCTGCGCCGAAAAAAGCGCGCAAAATCAGCTTTTGCGATCCCTTCATTTTCCACGCCGTGCAAAGCTGGCTGCACGAGACGCCGGACCCTTTCACCTCACAAGTGCGCCCCCTCCTTACAGACCCCGAACGCACCTCCACCCTAGTAGAAGCCTGCGCCGTTGCCCATTATAGCCGTCGCTATCCCACCTACTATATCAAAGGCGAGGGCGAAGTGGATATCGCCTATGTAAAAGACGGTCGTTTTTGGCCCGTGGAAATCAAGTGGACGAGCCAGTTGCGGCCCAAGACGCTCAAACAGATCGGCAAGTACGCCAACAGCCGCATCCTCTCCCGCCGGAGTGCGCCGGCGAGCATAGGAGATATTCCCGTCGAGTTCCTACCCCAAGCCCTGTTGAGCCTAGATCTAGAGACGCAGACTTAATAGAGCGGTTATCAGCCTTCCTCATCCTCCCCCTCGTCCTTCTCCTCGTCCTTTTGCTCCAGCTTGCTGCGAATGATAGCGGGGTCTTCAGCGACGCGGTCGCCGCTGGCGAGGCCGGAGAGAATTTCGAGGCGGGTCGAGGTTTCAATGCCGATGGCTAGTTCCACCTCGGCGAAGGCGCTGAGCGGCAGTTGCAGGGCGCTGTCTGGACGCGTGCTGTCCGAGTGCGTGCTGTCTGGAACGGCAACTAGCGAATCCGGCGACGCGGCGACATACGCGACGAAGCGGCCGCGCGTGCTCTCGCCGCGCTCGTCTTCTTCGTCCTCGTCGTCAAAAACCTCCAGCACCCGCTCGACCGGCAGGTATAACGCGTACTCTCGCCGCGCAAAGAGAATGTCGATGTCGCAGGACATGCCTTGGCGCAGACGCGGCGCGTGGTCAGTAATCTCGATCTCCGTGTCAAAGGTGACGATGGTGCTGCCCTGCTTCTGCTGGCCCACGGGCGCAATCCAGCGCACCCGGCCGCGATACGTGGTGTCGGGATACGCGTCAACGATAATTTCCACGTCTTGGTCAATCTCCACCCGGCCAATGTCGATTTCCGCGATGTCGCCGCGCACAATCAGTTGGCTGGGGTCGCCGATCTCAAACAGCATCGTCCCGCCGGAATACGACGACAGCCCGGAGGACACCACCTCGCCGATTTCCACGTTGCGGCGGATGACAATGCCGTCGATTGGGGCGAGGACGCGCACCTCGTCGAGCGCGACTTGGTCTTCTGAGGTCTGGGTGCGCTGCAAGTTGGCCTTGGTTTCGAGCATGTCGAGTTCGAGCTGGGCCAAGCGCAGGCCGGTGCG
>JAJDYK010000106.1 GCA_022825185.1 Candidatus Latescibacterota bacterium
GATGCGCTCGTCGTCTAGGAGGGTACACAGCCGCTCGCGGTGCTCGATGGGGCCGCCGAACATGGTGCGCTTGCTGCCGTCGTGTTGCGCGCCATTGCCGTGGGCTTGGATGGAGAGTTCAAACTCCTCGGTGATCGAGGCGATCTCGTCGGCGGTAAAGATCTGCGGAAAGTAGAGGTAGCCGAAGGTCTTAAAGAAGCGAATCTGCGTGGGCGAAAGTTCCATGTGGGATCGTCTCCGGGCTTCGGCGCGAGCTCAGCCGAACGGTTAGAGGCGTCACGGAAAATACCGCTTCTGCGCCGGTCAGCCAAGAGGTTCGATGGAAGCGATCTCCATGGTGCGTAGGTACTCGCAGAGGGCGCGACCGTCTAAGGGCAGGTCGAGCACGTCGGAAAAGGGCCACATGTCCCCTGCGAGGAAGTCGATAGCCGTTTGCCGCTCTTGGTTGCAATCGGTGGTCTGCATGTCTTTGACGGCTTGGATGATGACGGCGGCCGCGAGCCGCCGGTGGCCGTCAAACCGGGCGCGATAGGTCGTTTTTTTTGTCTTCATCTGTTTTTCGCTTTAGCTAGAGATGGTATATAACGCCCGAAGTGCCACTGAGTTTCACAGGTATAATGAAAATCGCCGCGATTTCGAGGGCGACCACCGACCCGTGCTGGCGGACGAACGATTCCGCGCTCATACCGCTAAACAGCAGCGACTCATTGGCGGTAAGCGCGGTTTTTTTAAGCAGGGTCGTCAAGTCGCTGGCGAGGCCAAAGACCAACGAGCGAATGGCTGGTTGCAGCAGGATGGCGGCCAGCAGGAGTTGGAGTACCGTGGCTACGCCAATGGTTTTCCAGGGAATGGAGCGAGTGCGGTGGCCGCTGAGATAGGCTATGGCGAGGAGAACAAAGTAACCTAAGGCACTGTGGACGATTAACATAACATCTTAAGAAATAAAGGGTAAAACCGAGAAAAGTCAACCGCCCGCGCGCCTTCAGCCGAGGGCGTTGAGGGTGCGTTGGACGACCGAGTGCAGGGGGCCGTCGGTCGGAATGCGGACGGCCCCGACCCAGACGGGAAGGTTGCCGAGGGCCTGAGCGAGATGGGCAAAGTACGAAGCGTCGGCGCGGGAGCCGCGACTGGCCATGCGGGTGCGCCAGATGTCCAAGGGCGGTGGGTCGAGATGGAGGACGGAAAGGGTGGCTGGGGCGATGTTTGCGGCTAGGTCTTCCCAGAGGGTGTCCACGCCTAGTTCGGGGCCAAAGCCGCCGACGAGAAGAACTTGGCGAGTGCCGACGAGGTTAGTGCAAGCTGCGGCGAGGACGCTGGCGTATTCTAGGGGACGGAGCTTTTGCCAGTAGTGTGGAGCGCCGTAGGCCGCGTCGGGCGCGTCGCCTCGCAGCGCGGCCGCTTCGAGGATGAAGCCCGCGGCCGTTTGGTCTTTGTCGAGGAGAAAGGTGTTGGGGCAGAGCGCGAGGAGTGCTCGGGCGACGGCGGTTTTGCCAACTGCGGGCGGACCGCCCAAGACCACGAGACGGGAAGACGGACTGCCGGGACGGGCGGCTTGCAGGAGGGCTGTTACGGTGGGGCCGGGGTCGGGTGCGGACTCTGCGTAGCCGCCGCCCAAGTGGGCCACATCCGTCACGGCGAGGGCGCGCCGCGGTCTTGGGGCTCCCAGCCGACGAGTTCTTTGGCGTTGGCCAGATCCCACTTTTTGTCCGCGCCCAGTGAGACTCCGTAGATGATGCCGAATTGGGGCCGGGGGGCCTCGATGCAGCAGGCGGTTAGTTCGGAGACATCACGGGCGCTGAGCCAGCGGTTTTCGCCGGGGGGATAGGTGCTGTTGACTTCCTCGGTGTCCGGGTAGTTGGCGATGCGGAGGCAGTAAGAGGAGATGCCGTACTCGTCGTAGTAGAAGCGGCCGAGGGCCTCGCCGAAGGCCTTGCTGACGCCGTACATGCTGTCGGGGCGGATCGGCATCTCAGGGGTAGTGTAAATACCTTCCTTCTCGTAGAAGCCCGTTACGTGGTTGGTGCTGGCAAAGACGACGACCGGGACCTTGTTAATGCGGGCGGCTTCAAAGATGTTGTAGGTGCCCTGGATGTTGGTCTCCATGATCATCTGGTTGTAGCGCGTGCGCGGATAGCCCCGCTGGACGATGGCGATGCCGAGGTGGACGATGGTGTCGATGCCTTCGCAGGCCTCGACCATGTTCTCGAAGTTGGCGAGGTCGGAGACCACGATCTCGTCGTTTGGTTCGACCTCGGGGATGTTGCGGTGGAAGAGCAGGCGGAAGTCGTAGCGGTCTTTGAGGTGGCGGCGCAGGCCGGACCCGACTTTGCCGGCGGCGCCGGTGATGAAAAGTTTCTTCTTCATGTCCCTTCCTCGTGTTTGGCGGCGTCTGCGGAGTCGCGGTCTATACTATTTGCTTGAGCTGCGGGGCGCAAGTCGTTTGAGGTAAAGCAGACGCTGGGGTTGCACGCCACCTAGATTCTCGTCCCTTCGCGCTTCGCTTAGAAAGAAACAGTCGCGGTCATTGAAACCGTCCGCGGCGCGCCGAGCCAGGCCGCGTTCTCGGTGATGGCGGACAGATAGGCCCTGTCGAGCAGATTGTTGGCCACGAGCGAGAACTCCGTCGAGCGGAGCAAGGGATCGAGTGCCTCGCCTGAGAAACTGACATACGCGTCCACCAGCCAATAGGCGTCCGTGTACCATTCCGCCGTCAGGCTGACGCGCCGCGACGATGTGTACTTGGCCGTCAGTCCCGTGCGGACAGGTCCGGTCCGATCGAGCGAGACGACCCACAGCCGGTCCGGTACGCCGGTGACGTCGGTCCCCGCAACGATGTTCTGGCTTTCGTCGACGAGGGGATCACCGCTTCCGATATACTCCGAGTCGTTGAATGTATAGGCCGTGTACAAGGATATCTGCTGCGGCATCTGCACCGTTGCCGAGAATTCGAAGCCCTTCGTTTGGAGGCCGCCGGCGTTGAAATAGGCACCGCCGCCCGGGATGAGGTAGTTGGGACCGGCGGCCGTCGTCGGGCCGAGGTAGAAGATCCGGTTCTCGAAGTCGATGGTGTACCACGTGGCACCCAGCGCCAGCCGTTCCCCCGCGTACTGCAGCCCGACGTCGATGTTCGACGCGGTCTCGGGCTCAAGCAGATCTAGGCTCCGGCCCGGCACCTCGAGGAGCGTAGCGCTGATCGCCCTAAAGTTCTCCGAATAGCCGGCGAACAGGTCGAGGCCCTCGACCGGCGTCTCGTATGTGATGCCGCCGGAGAAGAGCAGATCCGAATCCGAATTGACCTCTAGGTCCGGGCCGACATTGAACTGGTCTTCGCGCGACACGCCGACCAAGAACTGCTTGACGCCGCCGCTCAGGGACAACGGGCCGGCGAAGATCGTCTCCTCGGCGTACCACTTGAAGATATGTTGCGGGAAATCCCACTCATACTGGTGCCAGTAGGCCTGCTCGTTCCAGTCGAAGCTGAGCGTCGGATCCAGCATCTGATGCCAGTCGCGGCCCAGGTGCCGCCGCGAATCCTCGTACCAGATGCCAGTGCGCAGTGTGCTGCCGGCAGTGCCAATGGTGGTGAACCACTCCTCGTCGAGCGTCACGCCGACGCGGTCCTTCCCGTAGTGGCTGTGGCGGTACGACTGCACCGCAGTAGCATCCGGGTGGCACGCAGGGTCAACCTCTGGGCCGCCCGATCCGTAGTAGTTGTAGATGTAGGACGACGTGCACCCGGCGACCGGCCCGACTGCGACGCCGTCCCGGTTCACGAAGCGAATCAGTCCAAGCTGGGTGCCGCCTTGCACGGGTGCGAGGCCCATCAGCTCCGATTCTGGGCCACCGCCGTCGTCGGTGACATCGACGATGTAGGGGGGCAGCCAATCGCCGCGCCCCCGGTTGCGATGGAAATAGAGTCCGCCGCTCATGGATAGGGCGTCGAGCGACCAGTCCGCCTTCAGGTAGGCCAAGGTGTTGTTCCGCCGGGTCTGCCAGCCGGGCCGGTAGAACTGATTCAGGTACGGGACACCGGGCCAGTCGCCCACCAAGCGGTCCCAGCGCGGGTTCGCCCTGAAGTTGGCTTCGCTGTAGAGCCGCTGGTAGGCGTCCTCGTGGATGCTGTCGTATGAGAGGTAGCTCGTAAGGTCAAGGCGTCCGTGCGACGAGACCAGCTTGGCGGCGACGTGCTCCCGCTCGTTCCGCGCGGAGCCCTGCATCCAATCGGTCGATTCTTGGCGGACTGCGGCGATCCAAGCGCGCGTCTCACTGCCGAACAACGGTCCAGTGTCGAGGCGCATGTAGAGCCGCTGGCCTTCGTTTTCGCCGATGGTGGTTGACGCAGTGTAGGTCCGCTCGCTCGCCGGATCGTCCGTCAAGTAGTTGAAGGTGCCGCCCAGCGCCTCGACCGAGCGGGAGGCGATATCGGCCGTCCCTTGCGACACCTCGACGCCGCCGAGGTTCATTGGGTCGATGAACCGGTTGGCCTTGGCACCGCTGAAGTAGTCGGATGTACCGTTGGGGAACCCATCGATGGTCGTGCCGATCTGCGCCTCGCTGATGGTCACTTGGAAACCGCGCACGGCGACGTTGCTCGACCAGTCGTCGAAGCCGTATGCATCGCCCTCCTGGATGGATACCCCGGGCAGGTTATCGACCACCGACGTCACGCTGGTGATGTTCGACTGCTGCAGGATCATCGGCTCGGCGACGACGTTGCTCGCGAAGATCCGAGGCTCCTCGGCAACGACGCTGATTCCCTCAAGTCCGACGACGCTCGGTTCCAAGCGTACATCAAGCGTGGTGACGCCCGGACTTATCGTCAGCCGCTTTGTCTGGAATCCCACAAAGGAAAAAACCAGCATGTCCTCTAGAGATCGAAGGTCAATCGAATAAGCCCCATCCTGGTCTGTCATCGTCCCGATGTATGTGCCCTCAATGACAACCGTTGCGCCCGGTAAGGCATCACCGGTTTCATCCGAGACCACGGTACCTGAAACCGCAATCTGCCCATGAGCATCTTGGGCTAGTTGCACGACGAAGATGACGGCAAGGGTACGGACGAATTTCATGAGACGAGACCTCCTGCGATTAGGTAAGAATACCTATATCTATAACAAATTTTGGGAGGGCGCGTGAAGCGAAAGCACTAGCCTCTCATTTGGCCGAGCGCTGAGCCGTCAGCGACGCGAGGCTGCCCAAGTTTCTCAGCGAGGGAAAAAGGCCCGTCCAAGCGGCGACGACTAGCAACGTGCCGATGCCGCCGCTGACGACGGAGAAGACCGGGTTGAAGAGCTGGGCTACCAGCCCGGACTCAAAGCCGCCGATCTCGTTGGACGCGCCGACGAAGATGGCAGAGACGGCTTGGACCCGGCCCCGCATCTCGTTGGGCGTGCCCATCTGCGAGATGACGCGGCGGATGACCATGCTGACGTTGTCGAAGGCGCCGGTCAGCGCCAGCATCAGCAGCGAGAACCAGAAGTTTTGCGAGAGGCCAAAGAGAATGGTCGCCACGCCAAAGCCGGCCACGCACCAGAGTAGGGTTTTGCCAGAGCGGCGGATCGGCGGCAGATGGGCGATGGCCAAGGCGGTGATGGTAGCACCGATGGCCGGGGCCGCGACCAGCCAGCCGAGCGCGGCTTCGGGTGCGAGGCCGACGGAGCTGAGGTCGATGATCTCGCGGGCGAAGATGGGCAAGAGGTACACTGCGCCGCCTAAGAGGACGGCGAAGAGATCGAGCGAGATCGCGCCGAGTAGGAGCGGCTGGTCGCGGACGAAGCGCAGCCCAACGGCAATTTGCGCGAACATATTGCCCCCTTGGATGCGCGGAGCGGGCGGCAAGATCATGGTGCTGAGGAAGAGGATGAAGGCCGCGGAGGAAATGGCGCTGAGGACATAGGCGGCTTGGAGGTTGAAGGCGATGACAAAACCGCCGATGGCCGGTCCGGCAATGCCGATGATCTGCTGCAAGCTGGTTGCCCACTTGGCGGCATTTTCAAAGAGCGCGTCCGGGACTAGCAAGGGCGCGATGGCCCGTTGTGCAGGCCAGCCTAGGCGGAGGAAGGACGAGTCCAAAAAAAGCAGCACGTACATCCAGTAGGTTGGCATCTGGTACCAGCTAAAGACGGCCAAGCCCAGCGAGGCAAGTGTTGCACCGGCTAGACTGAGCATCATCAGCTTGCGGCGGTCGAAGACGTCGGCTAGATACCCGGCCGGCAGGGTCAACAGCAGCATGGGGATGGCTTGGACGAGGCCGACCATGCCGAGGGAGAGCGCCTGGCCGGTGCGGTCGTACACCTCCCAACCGATGGCTAAACCTTGGGCGGCCGTACCCATCCGCACCAGTGAGGAGGCGATGAGATAGCGCCGGAAGAGCGGGACGCGCAGACTGGAATAGGGATCGTGTCTTTTGTGCAAATCAGTAGTGGTGTTAGTTATAGGCGAAGTGCGAGTTTGCTAAATTACCGATGTGCTTCTGACTAGCGCCAGTGGCACATTGTCGAGAAAGGAAGTTTACAATGTTGGCAATAGACGGAGGACCCAAGGTCCGCGAGACGCCATTTCCCAAGCGGCATCTCTTTGAGGACGAGGAGCGTCAGGCCGCGCTACGGCTGTTTTCTGAATCGCAGGAGAGCGGCAATGCAATCGGCTACAGTGGGCCAGAAGAATTGGCCTACGAGCGGGAGTTCGCCACGTTTATGGGGGGCGGCTATGCCGACTTGGTCAATTCGGGTACCTCGGCGCTCTACGCGGCATTGGGGGCTCTCAAACTAGAAGCGGCTGGCGAGGTGGTGATCCCGCCGATTACGGATCCGGGTGGGGCGATGCCCGCGGCGCTGTTGTGCCAAGTGCCCGTGGTCGCCGATGCCGCGCCGGGGTCGTTCAATGCCGGGGCAGAGCAGATCGCGGCGGTGCTGACGCCTCACACCCGCGCCATTGTCGTGGCCCACATTGCCGGCGAACCAGCGGATATGACGCCGATTTTGGCGCTAGCAGAGGAGCGCAGCATACCGATCATCGAGGATTGCGCTCAGGCCCACGGGGCGCGCTATCAGGGGCAGCTAGCGGGATCGTTGGGTACGGTGGCGGCCTTTTCGACCATGAGCGGCAAGCACCACGCGACGGGTCCGCAGGGCGGAGTGGTTTTTACCCGCGACGGAGAACTCTGCTGGGAGGCCAAGCGCTTTGCCGACCGGGGCAAGCCTTTTAATACGGAGGCCATCTCCAACCTGCGCGCCGGGCTCAATCTCAACGGCAACGACTTGTCGGCCGCCATCGGGCGGGTGCAGCTAAAGAAACTCGATGCGATGATCGCCAAGCGGCGTCAGGTAGCGGCGCAAATCGAAGAGGCCATTGCCGAGTGCAAGGCGGTGCGGCTGGGATGGCAGGTGGCCGAGTCGGAGGGGGTGTACTGGTTTATGCGGTTCCATGTGAATGCGGCTAAACTCCAGGTCGATAAAGACGGCTTTGCCCGGGCTGTGGCCGCCGAGGGCATTCCGGTGACGGCCGCGTATCGCCATATCCCCTCCGAGGCGATCTGGTTTAAGGAGCGGCAGGTCTTTCCCGGCAGCGACTATCCGTGGGGATTGCCGGCGTATGGAGGAGACCGCAATGCAGAGTTTCCCTGTCCCAACGCCGTTGATGCGGTTGAAAGCCACTTTATCATGTCGATTCACGAGCATTTTGCCGCGCGGGAGGTGGCGGATATTGCGGAGGCGTTTGCGAAAGTGGAGCAGGCGTATTTGCGTTAATTAGCCTGAGCAATGGGACGTGCTATTTCTAAATAACCAACTCATTTTGTGCTTCTTTGCGGTGTGTTAATAAAGGGCCGCGCATACCGCGCTCAACTTTGGCAAACGCATCGTGGTTGTGAATACTCTCATAGTTGTTGCTCGATACGTAAAACCACGCAATGCGCTCTGCGTCCATCATCGCCAGCAAATCTGTTGCCACGTCGCGCACAATATCTTCGACGAACTTGGGATCATTATATGCACGCTCGGTGACGTATTTTTCATCTGGCCGTTTCAGAATGGGATACAGTTGACATGACGCATTGTATTCGCCAATATCGATCAAATCTTCAAACCAGATAAATTCATCATCACAGGGGCGCACATTCATCGTTACTTCGGAACGCTGATTGTGAGCACCATAGTCGCTTATTTCTTTGCTGCACGGACAGAGGCTTGCCACGTTTGTCCGCACCCCGATCAGCTTGTCTTGTATTCCCTCATTTGTCAACATTGCTTTAAATTCGCAGTTGTAGTCCATCATTCCTTCAATGCCCGTCACAGGTGCTTTGCGCAACAAAAAAATAGGAAATGCCATGCTCAAAAACGCTTCTTCGGCTTCCAATAGTTCGAGCATTTCTTTGAGCACAATGTGCACACTATTAGGTGTAAAGTGTTTGTGATGCTCATTCAGTGCAATCATAAACCGCGACATATGAGTGCCCTTTTGATAGTGGGATAAACTCACGGTCATAGACAGATTGACCACTGTGTGAAATTCACCATTATCGCGCAGTGGCAAGGTCAAAGGATAGCGTACGTTAGATACGCCCACCTGATCAATTTCAATGCCGCGTTTGTCATGTGAATTTTGTATATCTGGCAGATTCATTCTGTTCTCCGTGGCGAAACTTATCGGCTAAAAGTTTCGCCTAATCTACTTGAAAATACAAAATGGTCAATCTGATCCCGAGTTTGAGGGCGCGTTCCACCCAAAGGAATTTCGCTGACTTGCCAATCTGTTTTGCCAAAGCGTGCGATTATTGCACGGGCCTCTAGGGCCAGAGCGCTCTCGGTCGTCAAATCGCTTGACGGGCGAATCACCCGGTAGTATGCTTGCGCAAATCAGGGCCGCTTGCAGCGCTGCGGCGCAACGCAACACCCACTGGCACGCCCGAGTTGCTGGCCAAATACCGCGCCCAAGGGGCGCAGATGCTGGCCTATGGCGGCGATTTTGCCCTCGCGCAGGTTTTGGCCGATTGCCGCCGGGATTTCGACCAAGCGTTCGGTGAATAAGATGACCATGAGATTGCCCTCTGGCCGCATTTGGCCGCATATAGTATGCGATATGCTGGGGTTAAACCTGACCCACCCCCGTTTCGTGATCGACGATATTGATCTGGGTAAAAAAGACGCGAGTACTTGCCGCGGCGACTTTCCCAAGTTTGCCGAATGGGGGGTGGAGGTGGTGATGTGCAAGGGGGGTACGGCTTACTACGATGAGAACTACAAACCGCTGTGGCGGCAGGAGTCGGAATGGCGTCCGGGCCGTGGCGGCGAGGATATGTTCCTGAGTCTGGCGATCAAGAATCCGACCCAACTGGTGCTGGGGGTGCTCGACCGTTTTTTGCTAAACATCGAAGCTTATCCCGAGCAGGTGCTGCTGGTGCGGACGGCTCGGGACTTGGATGCTGCACGGGAGGCGGGCAAGGTCGCGGTATTGATGGGGGCCAATCGCAGCGATTGGTTCGGCGACGGCCCCGGCATCCTGCGGATGTTTGCCCGCCTCGGGCTGCGGATGATCACCTTGGGCCAAGCGACCCGCGAGTTGGGTTGGGACGCCTCCAATGAGACCCGTTCGGGCGGGCGGATGACCGAATTGGGAGTGCGGATGATTGCGGAGATGAACGCGGCCGGGATCCTCATCGATCTGGCCCATAGCAATGACCCCTGCGCCCTCGATATCATCGAAGTATCGACAAAGCCGGTGGTCGATTCGCACTCGCATCCGCGGGCCTTGGTCGATGAGCCGAGGGCGGCACACGACGAGGTTATGCGGGCATTGGCCGAGCGCGGCGGCGTATTGGGGATCCCGCCGCCGATCATCCGGCCACCGGGGGACGCACCCTATCAGGCGGTCGCGCCAGAACAGTTGGAGCAGACCTTGGTGCAGGTTCGCTACGCCGCTGATGTGATGGGTGTAGAAGGCGTGGGGATCGGCACCCACTTCAACAGTGCGGTATTGCCTTGGGTGGTAGAGGGCTTGCTGGATGCGGGATTTGCCGAGGAGGAGACGAGCAAGATATGCGGCGGGAATTACCTGCGGGTCTTGCGCGAGGTCCTGCCCGCTTAACTGGAGACTGAAGGAGCAGCAGGCGGTGATTAGGCCGCCGCAGTACCGGAGAGAAGACAAGGGGTCGCGGCTTTACAAGCCGAGATATTGAAAGGGGCTTATTGTGCTGAATACCGATGCCGGGAGCTTTGACTCAGAAGGCTATTGTTTTTTTCCCGATGTTTTCGGGCCGGATGAGGTTGACGCCATGCAGCATTCGCTGGACGTGGGCGTGCGCGCGGGTTTTCTCGACCGGGATCAATACTACGGCGAGCCGCACACCAAGGAAGTGTTCTGGCTGGAGGTCTGCCGCTATCCGTACCTGCTCGATGCGGTGGAGGCCGTCTTGGGTCCCAACCTGATCTTGGTCTATTCGAGCATGTTCATCAAGCTGCCAGGCGATGGGACCAGCGTGGGCTGGCACCAGGACAACAACTATTGGCCCAGCGTCCACGGCACCGATGTGGCTACCGTGTGGCTGGCGCTCGACGACGCGGACGCTGAAAACGCCGCCATGCGCATCATTCCCGGTTCACACCGGGACTACCAAGAGATGGAAACCGTGCCTGCGGAGGAGACTGAGATGCTGAAAAAGAAGGTGCAGGTCGCCCCCGAAATGGAGGATCAAGCCGTAATGATGGAGATGAAGGCCGGTAGTCTGTCCATCCACGACTCCTACATTCTGCACGGCAGCCTAGCGAATGAAAGTGGACGCCGCCGCGCTGGCTATACGATTCGCTACTGCAGCACAGATACGGCTTGGGTGGACATGGACCAACATCCGATTCCGGTGTTTCTAGTGCGCGGGGAAGGAGGGCCACTGGGGGAGCGGTATACGGATCTGCGACCTGAATAACTCAATGCTTGTACACTTAGGAGGAACCCCAAATGGCCTACGTATCTATTGCCGCTAAGACCCGCAAAAACCCGCCTCATTGGGCCGTGCGCCAACGCGAATTGATCGCCTTGATGGACCGCGCCGCCCACCCCTTTGTTGAGCACAGTACTCGTCCAGACGGCACCCTGATCCAGCGCACGGAGTGGACCAGCATGGACGGCACGGACAATGGCTACGAGGCCTTCCTATCCTTCCCCCTGTTTTACCTGCTGGGCGGCGGCGAGCACATCTATCAGATAGCCTGCAAAGAGTGGGACGCCATCACCTGGCAGTACGCCAACTACGGCACGGTCGAGCGCGAGTTCGTCACTGGTTTCGACTGGTTCCACCACTCCGAAAGCTATACCTATATCTACTATTTGGCGCTGGCCGATCCCGCCCACCTCATCAACCGCACCCGCGCCCTGCGCTACGCTGCCATGTACACCGGTGCCGACCCGCTGGCACCCAATTGGGACGCTCAGCGCAAAATGATTCGCTCGCCGCTCAACGGCAGCAAGGGCCCGCGCTTTGTCACTACTCAAGTCGATTGGGATTACCACCGACCCATCTTGGCCGATTATCTAGCGCCCTTTGAGGATATTCCGGGTACCGACAGTTCTGACCCGCTCTTCAAGGTCGATTGGACGGACGACGAAGTATTTGCCCGGGTGCTCGACTTGATCAACCGGCGCATGACCCGCTGCGATGTGCCTCTCAATCTGAGTATCGCCAGCTTGATCACCAACGCCTATCTCCACACTGGCGACGACCAGTACAAAACTTGGGTGCTCGATTATTTACAGGCGTGGGAGGAGCGCTGCAAGGCCAATGGCGGCATCATGCCCGACAATATTGGACCCGAGGGAACCGTTGGCGAGTTGATGGACGGCAAGTGGTGGGGTGGGTACTACGGCTGGCGCTGGCCGCACGGGGCGCGCAATATCGTCGAGCCGGCCCTAGTGGCTGGCAGTTGCGCCCTGCTGATGACCGGCGATGATTCCCATTTGGACTTGGCTCGCTCGCAACTCGACATGCTGTGGGAACTGCGGCGCGAGGAGGACGGTCGCGTCAAGGTGCCAGCCCGCCATGGCGGGCTGGGCTGGTTTGATTTTCGACCGCCCGACCCTTACTTGTACATTCATTTATACTACTTGAGCCAAAGCGAGCGGGATTTGGCCCGCCTCGACGAAGTTTTTCCCGACCGCGCCGCTTTTGCCGGTCTGCCCCCTGACTGGGGTGCAGCTAAAGCCGGCATCTGCCCGCCGACAGCTTGGTTCGCCTTTGTCGAAGGCAAAAACTTAGGCTACGTCGATCAGGTGATCGACTCGACTTACTCAAGCATCTGCCACAGCTTGGATCGCTTGGAGAACGACGACAGCGATCCAGAGACGCGCGAGTGCTACCACTTCCAGCGGCTCAATCCCGTGCTGCCCGAAGCCCTGATCCAGATGGCCTTGGGCACGCCCGCGGCGATTTACAACGGCGGGATGCTCCAAGCCCACGTGTACTATTTCGACCCGCAGCGTCGTCGTCCCGGTCTGCCCGAGTACGTCGCGGCTTTAGTTGATCGGGTCAGCGCCGACGGAGTTAGTCTGACGCTGGTGAATACGGACCCAGTGGCAGGCCGCGATGTTTTATTGCAGGCCGGTTCCTTTGGCGAGCACCAATTCACGGGTGCTCAACTAGAGGACGAAGACGGCCAAGATCAGTCTGTTGCGGTAGAGGATCGGTACCTCCAAGTGCATTTGGGACCAGCGGCTCAGGCTCGCTTGCACCTTGGGCTGAAGCGCTTTGCCCGTGCGCCTTCCTATAGTACCCCTCTTTTTGACTGAGATAGCGATACCACGCCCCGAGAGCCTGATATAGTTCGTCAGTCCCGATGTTGCCGACACAAGGGTGAGCGCTAGGCAAATACGAGCGGCTGATAAAAGTCGGGCTGGTGAAAGCTGGGATTGGGTGTACCCACGGGTGCCCACGAACCCCAGTGAGGGTGAGAAGTGCGGTCGCCGCACTTGTAGAAGTTGCCCTTCCACTGAGTGCCTGGCGCGGGCGCCTGGGCACCGAAGTACTGGGCGAAGAGGGCGAAGGGGACGAGATACTCGACCGCCCAAGTCGTGGGGGTGGTGCGCTCTGGTTCGACGATTTTGGGGAGGGTTGTGGCGATGCGGATGGTGGCTCCGTCGGCGTCGCTGACGTTTTCAGTTTCTCGGCCTTGGGCGCGCTCTGCGGCTGACGGGCAGCGGTGCAGGAGCATGGTGCCGCCGCAGTTGACCTCGAAATTGAAGTAAGCCTGCGAGTCGGGCAGGGGGGCGACGAAGAATTCGACGCAAGAATCGGTGCAGACGGAATCTTGGAAGCGCTCGGCCACGGCGCGGACGTAGCGGTCCTCGACGCGGAAGATAATGGATAGTGCCCGCTCGTCGTAGAGCACGCGCGCCTGAGTGCGGGGACGATGGCCGGAATCTTCCCAGGAAAAGTGGGTGATCTCTAAGGTCTCGGCCGTCTGCCATTGGGGACGCTCCCAATCGGCGTCGGGCAGGTCGAGGTCGTCGGTGCGGTGAATGGTGTAGTGCATGGAGGTATAATAATTAACGGCGAAGCCGCGTGAAAGTGGCTCCGTGCTGTTTGACGAGGGGCACGGCCTCCAGTATTTTCCTAACAAATTGTGGAGCGACCGGCAATTGGCTGCGGGTCGCCTTTTTGCGAAAGGGATACACGTTGCGCCGAGCGATTTTTT
>JAJDYK010000078.1 GCA_022825185.1 Candidatus Latescibacterota bacterium
CACGAGGATGTCGCGGTTGCCGTCGTTGTCGTAGTCGGCTTGGCAGATGTTGAGGCCGCCGACTTGGCCGGTGAGGCCGGCTTGCTCGGTGCGCTCGGCAAAGGTGCCGTCGCCTTGGTTGCGGAAGTAGCGAAGCTGGTCGTCTAGGCCCCAAGAAGAGGCGACGATGTCGAGGTAGCCGTCGTTGTCGAAATCATCGACGATGCTGCTGCCGGACAGGGCGACTACGTCCAAACCTAGGCCCGGTGCCCGGTCTTCAAAGCGCCCGAGGGCGCTGGAGTCGGCGAAGCAAGTCGGGGGTACGAGCCACTCGGGTGGGACGGCGTGGGGGTACTGGTCGAGGGTCATGTAGGCGATGTTGAGCAGCCAGCGGGCGCTCAGGTCGTCTGGGTTTTTACGTAGGATCGCTGTGTACTGTTCGATGGCGGCCTGTGAACCTTCTTGCAGGGTGTGGATACCCTCGCCTTGGATGGGTAGCAGACAGGAGGCGATGGTGTGATTGAGCAGGCAGTTTTCTTGCTCGCCGAGGCGTAAGTAGGCGATGCCTAGCCGGTCGTGGACGCGCGTGCGGAGGCTGGGGGGCAGGTCTTGCGCTTGTAAGAGTTGCAGTTCGGCGATGGCCTCGCGCGTCTGGCCGGCGCGCAGGAGCTGGATGGCCAGTTCGAGGCGCAGGGCTTGTTGGCGATTGTGATTTTGCGCTTTGGCTAGCTGCTCGCGCAGGTAGGCGGCGCTGGCGGCGTTCATGTTTAGGGTGTTGAGGTTGGTGGGGACTTGGGCGCGGACTTCGCTGGCGAGTTGCCGCAGGCGAGCGGCCATGCGCTCGGAAGCGGATGGCTGGGCTTGGGAGGGCGCTGGGCAGAGCGCGAGGAGGAGTAAGACGATTAGGATCATAAACGCGTCTTCTTCAGATATAATACATTGACAACATAAGCGTCATTTGTTATCACTAACAACTTAATGTGCTTCAAAGAGTGCTCCGAAGTGCATTGGCACGGGAATTTTATTTATTGAATCAACCCCCATTCTAACGAGAGGGAGATAAGTTATGAGGAAATTATTGACGCTGAGTGTGGCGGTATCGCTTTTGGGTCTGAGTTCGCCTTCTTCGGCGCATGTGCCCGAGGGGCTGATTTTGGGCGTCTGGCAGTGGCCCACGTCGCATCTGCCGGTGATGGATGGCGATATTTCCGAGTGGGACGTAGTGCCCGACAATTTGTGGCTCACTCCGTCCAACGAATTCAACGGCGAGCTTCTGCACGTAGTGGTGGCCGGCGAGGTTGGGGCCGAGGTCAATACTGCGGATCTGAACTTTCGTTGGACCTCGGGCTGGAACGACGAACTGGATCGTCTCTACTTCGTCTATGACCGCTTCGACGATCTATGGGATCGCGATGCCGGCGGCATAGGTGGCGCTGGTGGCGACGACAGCTTTGAGATCAACCTCGACGCCAACCACGGCGGTGATGTCTCGTGGTTTGGTGCCGACGATTTTGACACCGAGGAAGAAGTGCTGCGCAACCGGGGACGCCTCAACCAGATGAGCCACTACCGCTGGCCGCCGATGGAGCCGATTGGCTGGAACTGGCTTTGGGCCTCGAGCGCCACTTGGCACGACGTCGAGCCCTATTCGTGCTGCGGCAATTCCTTCAATCTCAACGGCGCGCACGCCACTGAGGCGACCTTCCAGGCTGAGTGGTGGACCGTGGGTTGGGACGACTTCGACCACGCGTCGCCCGAAAACAGCGTCCAGCACGACTTTGGCGAAAACGACATTATCGGTCTGGGTATCTCGATCATCGACAACGATGTAGGCACTGACAACGAAACCGACCGCCGCTTCGCCGCTTGGCGCTTGGGCGGCGCGCGCTGCGGCAACGGCGATGGCAAGTGCATCACCGACTTCATCTTGCTACCGGCGCAGATGGATCTTTTGCCGACCGCTGTCGAGAATGATAGCTGGGGCCACATCAAGGCTTCGTACATGCAGTAGCTAGCCCGGTAGTTTGCGGGTTTGACTTAGGGAGGTGGATCGACTGTGATCTGCCTCCCTTGTTTTTTTAGGGTACTATGACGCGGAGAAAATTTTTCGCTCTGTTGGTGTTTTTCGCCGGCATTAGCACTGTGTATGCCCTCGCTGAGCGGCAGGCGCAGAGAATGCAGGTGCCAGAGGCAGAGTTGAGTATCGACTGGGACGCGGTGGTTGACGACCCGGCAGAGCGGCTTGAGATCTCTTGGATGAGCATTCCGCGCTTTCCCACTGCGCGCGAGGGCACTTGGATCGAAGAGCGACTCGAAAAGCGGTTCAACGTCGATTTCAAGCCGCTGTTTACCAGTCATTTTGCCTATATGCGGCGCCGGCCGCTGGTCTTTGCTGGCGGCAATGTGCCCGATTTGTTCTACGCCGGCGATCCAGTCGTGGTGCAAAAGGACGCCCACCACGGCTATGCGCTGCCCATTCCCTACGAGGTCATCCAAAAACACGCGCCCAACTACGTGCGCTATCTCAACGAGTACGCGCCCTCGGCGTGGCTCTACGCCTACTGGAAGGGGGCCAACTACGGCATCCCCACTTGGGGGAGTAGCTTGGGCTATCCTGTGCCGGGGATCTGGCGGATGGACTGGCTGCGCAACGTCGGCATCGACAAGGTGCCGGAGACCCTCGACGAGATGTACACGGCGCTGTGGAAGTTTCGCCACGAGGACCCGGATGGCAATGGGATACAGGATACCTACGGCATGTGTCCCAATGCGCAGGCTTGGTTCAATGTTTTCGGCGCGGTCTTCGGGGCCTACGGGATTGTGCCGCACGGCTGGATGCTGCGCGATGGCGAGGTTGTGTGGGGCGGGACTCGGCCCGAGGCCAAAGAGATCCTGGGCCTTTTGCGCAAGTGGTACGTCGATGGACTGATTGACCCCGACTTTGCGATTGGCCAAATCAAGAGCAGCCCAATACCCTACCAGAAATTCGTCAGCGGCAAGACGGGGTATCTCTTTAGCCACGGCGGCTATAGCAGCTTTGACCAGTACAACAAGGCGTCATTGGTGTCGGTCATTGCCGAGTTGCAGCCGGGTGCCGAGGTGGTGGTTGGGCCGTTTCCGGCTGGCCCAGAAGGCATCCGTGGGGCGCGGGTGTGGAGCACAGCGGCCCATGTTTTTGTCTTTGGCAAGCAGGTAGCGGCCGCGCCTGAGAAGGTGGTGCGGATGCTCAAAATTTTTGAGGCGCTAGCGGTTGAGGAAAAACTCTTTGTGGAGGTGCGGATGGGCCAGCAGGGTGTGCATTGGGAGTTCGACGCCGAGCGCGGCCTGTACCATCTGCCGCCCTACGACGACCGCAACGTTGCCAGCAAGCATCTGACCGTGTTGAACGTCGATGGCCCGGGTGGGTTTTTTGCGCCCTGCGGGGTTCGGCCCGCCATTGCTGACAAGTACCTGCCAACGGCGATGCTGCAACACCGCGAGCGCTATCAGCGCACCGAGTGGGCGCAGGCTGGCCTGTTCGGCAAGCCGGACGTGGTGCCTTCGTCGATCAAGCACTTGCGCGATCTGCGCAATTTGCAGATGACGGTTTACGCCGAGATCATACGCGGCGAGCGAGATATCGACTATTTCGACGATTTCGTGGCCGAATGGACGGAACGGGGTGGAGCGGAGATGACCCAAGAGGCGCGGGAAATCTACAAGGTGCGCGAGGAGATTTACAGGAAGGTAGGGGTTGTGCAGAGATTTACAGGAAGGTAGGAGTAGTGCAGTAGAGGCGTCCTAGATCATGTGGCCGTGCCGTCCTCGCATGTAGAAGGTGCCGTCCCGGTTCATACCGGGGAATTCCCACGTGTCGGGGTTGATGGGCCAGGGCAGGACATCGGCGCGGTCGGCCCACTCGCGGTAGCGCTGTTCCATTTTCCTAACCCTATCTTTTTCTCGCTCTGCTAGATCGTTGAGTTCAGTGCGATCTTCGTCCATATTGTAGAGCTCCCAGCCACCCTGACCGCTGGTTTCGCAGACTAGTTTCCACGGTCCGATGCGGATGGCGGCATTGCCTTCGTGTTCCCAGTACATAGGCTTTTCGCGCGACCACTCGCGGCCTTTGAGGAGCGCGAGGAAGCTCTCGCCTTCAAGGGGGGTGATGGTGTGGCCGTCGTATTCGGTGGGATAGGAAGCGCCGGCTGCGTCGATGAGGGTGGCGGTGATGTCGATGATTTGGGCGGGAGCGTGCGCGAGGTCGGGTTGTGTGATAGTGGCCGGCCAGCGGACGATGCAGGGGGTGGCGATGCCGCCTTCGTGGACCCAGCGCTTGTAGCGGCGGAAGGGGGTGGTGCTGACATTGGCCCAAGGCACGTCGTAGCTCATGTACGTGTCCTCGGCTCCGGGCATCAGGCCGGGGATGTTGCCCATTTGCACGGGCCGCCCGTCGTGGGTGGTGAGACCTCGTAAAAAGGCCCGGTCGATGCGGTTGCCGTCCTCGCACAAGAATTCAGCGCAGCCGCCGTTGTCTGAGAGGAAAATGACCAACGTATTGTCCTCTAGGTCGAGTTCGCGGAGTTTGGCGAGGATGCGGCCGATGCCTTGGTCCATGCGATCGACTTGGGCGGCGTACACGGCCATGCGCCGGTCTTCCCAGTCTGGGTCGGCCACTTCATGCCAAGGGGGTGCGTCCTCGTCGCGGGGCGATATGTCCCAGTGAGAGCTGACGACTTCCATGTCTTTGAGCGCTTCGTGGCGGGCGGTGCGCGCGGCGTCCCAGCCGCCTTGGCGGTACTGGCCTTGGTAGCGGGCGATGTCTTCCTCAAAGGCGTGGAGCGGCCAGTGCGGTGCTGTGTACGCGACGTACATGAAAAAGGGCTGGTCGGCGCTTGCGGAGATGAAGTCAACGGCGTGGTCGGAGATGGCGTCGGTGAGGTAGAAGTCGGTGGGATTGGCGGCGATAGGTTCGCCGTCGAGGGTGCAGGTGCGCCCGCCGAAGTAGCCGCTGTTTCTACCGAGGCCAAAGAGGCGGTCGAAGCCGTGCTGCATCTCGGGAGGGCTGTCGGCACTGTCGGGCCTTTTGCCGCAGTGCCACTTGCCCGACATTAGGGTGCGATAGCCGCGCTCCTTGAGTACTTGGGCGATGGTGACGGCTGAGTGGCGCAGGTAGCCGCCATAACCGGGGGCGTTGGGGATGCCGCCGGCCATGTGGCCGATGCCGGCTTGGTGCGGATAGAGGCCGGTCAGCAGGGCCGCACGCGAGGGACAGCAGCGGGCGAAGTTGTACATCTGCGAGAAGCGCAAGCCCTCGGCGGCGAGGCCGTCTAGGTTGGGGGTGCGGATTTCAGAGCCGTAGCAGCCGAGGTCGGAATAGCCCATGTCGTCGGCGAGGATGAGGACGATGTTGGGACGCTGGGAGGTGGTGGACATGAAGGGACTCCTTCTTTGCAAATTAGGCATTAGACATTAGGAATTAAATTAATAATTCTCAAAAGGAAAGGAGATGTTTGTGGCAACAGTTGATACTACAACGCATGGTTTGACTGCGGAAGAACGCGAAAAGTATGTAAAAGATGGGTTCTTTATTCGCGCAGATGCCTTCGACACTTATGAGATTGATGCACTGCGCGATAGAATCGAAGATCTCGTAGAACTCATTGAGACCTCTGACGTGTTGACAGAGAAAGAGAAGCAAGCAATTCTGAAACGCAATGCCGGAACTGATGCGACTTCTGGACCTGCATCGTTAAACAGTATAACGCGACTTCACAGATTCAGTGCATTGGTGCGATCACACATTCGCGACCCAAGGCGGCTGGATGCGGTCACAGAGATCGTAGGATCGGATCTGTTCTGTCCAAACGATCTGTATTTTTTTAAACCTCCGGGCACCGGGCGGCCTATTGCGTGGCATCAGGACTCGTGGTATTTCCGCAACATTTATATCAGTAGCGTAGGAGACGCCATAGACCAATCGACGATTGGAACTTGGCTGGCGCTGGATGATGCGGACGAAGAGAACGGATGCTTGTGGGTGATTCCCGGTAGTCATCGCTTAGGCGTGATAGATCACAGTCAGGTCGAGAGCGATGATTATTTGTTGCAAAAGAGAGTGACCGTGTCCGACGAGATGGAAGAACGGGCCATGCCGGTAGAAGTACCAAAGGGCGCACTGGTGTTTTTCAACAATGCGCTATTGCACCGCAGCACACCCAACAGATCGGATCGGTTTCGGCGGGCCTATATCGTGCATTACATGAAAGCGACAATCCAGCATACCGGAAACAGACCAAGGATTCCCGAGGGCACAGAGCACTGGGGCACTCCTGAGATGTACATCTGCGGACGACAATTGCCTGGGTGCGTGCAAACAACGCTTGAGAAAGACAGCATGGACTGGGCCAGAGCATTGGAACGGACATTGACGGAAGACGACATTCGGATTTCGGAGCCGTAGCAGCCGAGGTCGGAATAGCAATTGAGGTGTCAAATGAATGTACTGCACATCTTATCCGATCAGCACCAAGCGGCCTGTATGGGCTGCGAAGGCCACGAGCAGGCGCTGACGCCCAACATGGATCGGCTGGCCCGCGAGGGGATGCGCTTTTCAGCGGCGTACACCCAGAATCCGATCTGCACGCCCAGCCGCATGAGCATGTACACGGGACAGTACTGCCACAACCACGGTTTCTTCGGTTTGGGTGGACCGCGCCCAGAGGGAATGCAGAGTTTTCTCGGCCATTTTAAGCAGCACGGGTACAAGACGGCGGTGATCGGCAAGACGCACGTGCCCAACCAACCGCGCGACTGGCTGTTGGATCACGTTGACTACTGGATGTCTGGCACCTCGCCGCCGGTGCCGGGTGCGGGTGGTCTGTCGCCGTATCAAACATTTTTGGCCGGTGCCGGTCTGTTGGAGCAAAACGACAACTTCCGCATCACCGGCTACCCGGCTCTTCACCCCGTTGGTTTGCCGCAGAACCAGTTTCGTGCCCGGCCATCGGAGTTGCCACTGGAGTACAATGTCGAGAGTTGGTGCGTGGATCGGGCGATTGAATTTATGGAGGGATGTGAGGGAGATCCCTTCTGTATGCAGGTATCATTGCCGCGACCGCACGCGCCCTATACGCCGGATCGGAAGTTCTGGGATATGTACGCAGACGACATTGCGTTGCCGGAGACCTATTATCAAGACCCGTCGGGACGCCCGCCGCATTTCCGCGATATGCACGCGCGGTTTCAGCGAGCTTGGGAGGAGGAGGAATGGTCGCCGGAGGAGGGGGCACGGAACATCTGGCGCGGCTATCTGGGCTGTGTGACTCAGGTTGACTACTGTATTGGCCGTCTGCTGGACTACCTCGACGAACGCGGCTTGGCTGAAGATACGATTGTCGTCTATAATTCCGACCACGGCGCGTACAGCACTGCTTTTGGCATTCAGGAGAAGGCCCCTGGGATATGTTCGGAGGCGGTGTGTCGGGTGCCGATGCTCTGGCGGGTGCCGGGTGTTGTGGTCGAGGGGAGGGTTTGCGATGCGTTGGTGGAAAATGTCGATTTGGCCCCGACGTTTATGAACCTCTGCGGGTTGCCGGCGATGGAGGGTATGAATGGGGTAGATGTCAGCGAACTTTTGCGGGGTGGGACCGATCCGGTGCGTGAGGTGGCGGTCACTGAGCATCGGCACAGCAAGGCGCTGCGCTGGGGTAAGTGGCGCTATGTACACTATCAGCCGGAGGATTTCGGGGGCGACTGCGGCGAGCTCTATGACTTGGAGGCCGATCCGCACGAGGCTCGCAATTTGTACGGCGAGCAGGCATATCAAGAGATCGTCGAGCAGTGCGAGAAACTCCTGTGCCACTGGCTGATCTCGACGCGGCAGTATCGCACGGCGTTTTCAGTAGGGGCGTGGAATGAGACTAACTACGTCTGAGAAGTTCTCATATCAGACGCCTCGCTTCTATAATAGGCAAATAACGTAGAAATAGTCTTTTCAACTCAACAGCTTCTAAGAGGAGATAAAATGGCAGATAAACGCCCCAATATTCTGTATATCATGACCGATGACCATGGCACGGGAGCCTTGAGTTGCTATGGCAGTCAGATTAACCACACCCCTAATATGGATCGAATTGCCCATAGTGGAATGCGTCTGGACAATTGTTATGTGACCTATTCTCTGTGTTCGCCCAGCCGCGCATCCATATTGACTGGGAAATACGCACATCTCCACGGACAGACATCAATTGGGGGGAATATTTTTGACGGCTCGCAGCAAACATTCCCCGGTCTATTGCAGGAAGCGGGATATCAGACCGCGATTATTGGAAAATGGCACCTGCACAGCATGCCAACAGGCTTTGATCACTATAGCGTAATGTGGGGACAAGGTTCTTATTTTGATCCCAAATTTATCGAACCCAGCGAACATGGCCCTGTGTGGAAAGAAAGTCAGGGATATTCTACAGATCTGGTAACTGACAAATGCCTAGATTGGCTCAAAGGACGAGATTCCGAGAAGCCCTTTATGCTCCTGTGCCATTTTAAGTCGCCCCATTACAACTGGGAGCCGGATGAAAAACACAAAGCCATGTTCGAGGATGAAACCATTCCCGAACCAGAGACGTTTGATCACGATTTCGGAGACAGTCCAGTTCCGCCCGAGGCGCTGCAAGTCAAGCTGGAAACAGTACATGAACAGTGGAATATTACGCACTGGGATGCGATGCCCGAAGGATTGTCTATGCAGGATCAGAAACACAGGAACTACCAGTACTTTATAAAAGATTACCTCCGTTGTGTGGCCGCGGTAGATGATAATATTGGTCGGCTGCTCGACTATCTAGACGAACAGGGCTTGGCCGAAAATACGATTGTGGTATATACCTCAGACAACGGGATGTTTCAGGGTGAACATGGCTGGGTCGATAAAAAAATGATGTATGAGGAGAGCCTGCGGGTTCCATTTTTGATCCGATATCCCAGAGAAATTGAAGCGGGATCCCATACAAATGACATGGTGATTAATCTCGACTATGCACCGACCTTTTTGGAATACGCCGGGCAGCCTATTCCCGCAGACATCCAAGGAAGAAGTCTCGTGTCGCTTCTGGGAGGACACACGCCGGATGATTGGCGAACTGCGTTTTACTATCAGCACTTTGATATCCAGCCAGATGGCGAATTGGCCAACTGCGGCGTGCGGACCAAAAATTTCAAATTGATCTGGTACAACCACAACTACGACCATTACCAGCTTTTCGATTTGGAAGCAGACCCCAGCGAGACACGAGATGTATCGGAAGATCCCGAATACGCCCCAACAGTATCCTACATGAAAGTCTT
>JAJDYK010000253.1 GCA_022825185.1 Candidatus Latescibacterota bacterium
TGCGGCCGGTCGCTTCATAGTTTTCTGCGGGCATGGGCGCGTTGCCTTTGGCTTAAAGTTCGAGAGGCTGGGGGTTTTGCGCTTGGTGCCGGTGTTCGCCGCCGGCATAAATGCGGAGCTTCTTTAGCTGCATCCGGCCCAATTTGGTGTGCGGCAGCATACCCCACACGGCCTTGCGGATGATGCGGTCGGGATGCCGTTCGGCCATGCGGCTGTAGGGCGTGACCCGCAAGCCACCTGGATAGCCGGTGTGGCGGTAATAGACCTTTTTTTCGGCCTTGTTACCCGTGATTTTTACCTTGTCGGCATTAATCACGATGACGTGGTCTCCCACATCGGCATGTGGGGCGTATTCGGGCTTGCCTTTGCCGCGCAGCACTTGGGCGATTTCCGAAGCTAGCCGCCCTAGCACCTTATCGGTGGCATCAATCACAAACCACTGCCGCTTGATTTCGCCCACTTTAGGGGCGTAGGTAATGTCGTTCATTGTCGTCTTTTCTCAGATTATATAGAAATTGTTTAACCTAAGCCCTCTATCCGTGCTTGTCAACGCCTGCGCCACCAGCGCCAGAGTAGCACCACTCCCACCAAGCACAGGATCCCCACCAATAATCTATTGTATTGCGCGAGCAGTTCCGTGACCTGTTCCCAGTTTTCACCCACCAAAATTCCGACGTAGAGCAGCAATCCATTCCAAACTGCCATGCCGACCGCGCCGCAGAGTGCAACAGTCGGCCAAGGCATGCGTCCCAGACCAGCACCGATGGCGATGACCGACCGAATGCCGCTTAAAAATCGGTTGCCTAAAATCAGCGCGATGCCGTAGCGACTGAGCCACCGCTCAGCTTGGTCCAGTTTCGCCGTACCCCGACGGCCGGCGAAAAAGGCGCGTCCCCGGCTATAGCCCAGATAGTACATGACTAAAAAGCCGGCCATGCCCCCGATACAAGTAGCAAGAAAAACCGGCCATATATCCAAAAGGCCGCGCCCGACCAAATAGGCGCTGAACACCACCACCGTATCGCCGGGTATAGGTGGCACAATGTTTTCCAAAAAGGCGCTAAGCAACAAGATGCCATACGCCCACAGTGGATCGACGCCAGACAAGGCCGCGAGCAGGGAGTCCAAATATTCTGCCATGCTTTAGAGCGCCAAAAGGGCCACAGCTTGGGATTCCATGCCCTCCTCGCGCCCGACAAACCCCAAGCGTTCAGTCGTGGTGGCCTTGAGCGAAACCTGCTCCACCTCTAGGCCCAACGTCGTCGCTAGCGTCTGGCGCATCGCTGCTATGTGCGGCGCAAGCTTGGGCTGCTGGGCTGCGACGACGGCGTCGATGTGCAGGACCCGCGCCCCTCGTTCCGCAACCAAGGCACCGACCTGCTTGAGCAGCACCAAGCTCGATATGTCTTTGTATTGCGCGTCCGAGTCGGGGAAGAGCTGGCCGATATCTCCGGCCGCCAACGCACCCAAGAGCGCGTCGATTATGGCATGAGTCAGCACGTCCGCGTCCGAATGGCCCGCCAGCCCCCGGTCAAAGGGTACGACGATCCCGCCTAAAATTAGGGGTCGGCCCTCCTCCAAGCGATGGACGTCGTAGCCCTGTCCTATGCGCAAGCCCATAGCAGGTACCTCCTCCCTTGCGCGTATTTGCCACTCGGCCCAAGCCAGATCCTCGGGCGTGGTGAGCTTGCGGTTGTCGGCTTCGCCGGGCACGACGCAGACTGTGTGACCCAGCCGCTCGACCAGTGCGGCGTCGTCAGTGGCCACTGCGTTGGTCCCAGCCACGTGATATGCCTTCAGAAGCAACTCGCGATTAAATCCCTGCGGGGTCTGCGCCTGCCACAGCCGCTCGCGATGCGGCGTGCCGACGACCCGATCGTCCGCCACCTCCTTGATCGTCTCTACCACCGGCAAAGCGGGCAGCACCGCTCCGTGTTCGCGAGTAGCGGCGACCACCCGCTCCAGCAGCCCCTCTGAAATAAACGGTCGCACGGCGTCGTGTACCAAGACCATATCGGCGCGGGTCTCCTGTAAGCCTCGATACACGGATGCGCTGCGCTCAGCACCCCCAGGCACGAGAGTGGCGACTTTGGCAAAGCCCCCACTTTCACTCAATTGACTGCGGCAATAGTCCATGTCCTCGCGCCGCACGACCAAGACGATATCGGTCACCAGCGGACTAGCTTCGAGACGCGCGAGTACGTGCCAGAGTACGGGCCGGCCCCCTAACAGGAGGTACTGTTTGGGCCGATCTGCTCCCATGCGTTGCCCCCGGCCAGCGGCCGGAATGATGGCGGTTATACTTTCCACGACTTCACGCGATCATCATGGCATCGCCATAGCTGTAAAAGCGATAGCCCCGCTCTATGGCCTCGCGGTAGGCGGCCAAAAGCCGTTCTCGCCCGACAAACGCCGCCACGAGCAATAACAGGCTCGAGCGCGGCAGGTGAAAATTCGTCACCAACGTATCGACCGCCTTGAATGCGTAGGGCGGATAGATAAAAGCATTTGCCAATCCCCCGCAGGCGCGCACATTGCCCTCGGCATCGACGCTCGACTCCAAGGTCCGCACCACGGTAGTACCGACGGCGACGATCCGCCCACCAGCCGCGCGGCAACGCCTGAGCGCAGCCGCCACCGACTCGTCGATTTCGCAGTATTCAGGCTCGAGTACATGCTGGCGCGGGTCGGCGCAGCGCACCGGCTCGAACGTGCCCGGCCCCACGTGCAAAAGCACTTTTAGGACCGCCACGCCCTTGGCCGCGATCGCCGCGATTAACTGAGGAGTAAAGTGCAGGCCAGCCGTGGGCGCAGCAACGGCTCCCGGGCGCGCCGCATAGATGGTCTGATAGCGCTCTCGGTCCGCAGCCTCGGGCGAACGCCGAATATAGGGCGGCAGCGGTATCTCCCCGATCTCTTCCAGCCGCGCCAGTACGTCTTCAACGGCAAAGCGCACGCGAAACCGCCCCGGTGCAACCTGCTCGACGATATGCGCTTCCACCGCTCCATCGCCAAACTCCAACCTCGTCTTTGGTTTTAAGCCCCGCCCAGGCCGCCCTATAGCTAGCCAATCGCCCGCAGTCAGCGGCCTGAGCAGTAGCAGTTCAACCCGCCCTCCGGTAGCAACTTTACGCCCCCTGAGCCGAGCCGGCACGACCTGTGTTTGATTCAAGACTAGGGCGTCGCCGGGGGCAAGCTGATCGACGATAGCCCCAAAGTGCAGGTGCTGCAACGAGCCATCCGCCCGATTCAAGAGCAACAGACGCGCTTGATCGCGCTCGGGCGGTGGGCGTTGGGCGATCAGGGCATCGGGTAGGTCAAAGTCGTAGTCCACCAAGCGCATCGAGCAGTGCCCACCTATCCTCGAGACTGTGTAGGACGCCATCGCACATAGCGGAAAATGGTCCAGAGAATTTTGTATCCGGCCCGCAGCGTGCCGCTGAGCGTGCCGGTAATCTTGGAACTACCGATGCGGCGGCGATAGCGCACGGGCACTTCGGCTGAGCGCAGGCCCAGCCGAGCGGCTTTGACCTGCATCTCCGCGGTCCAGCCAAAGTTGCGATCCTCCATTTCTAGCCGCATGAGTGCGTCGTAGCGCAAGGCGCGAAAAGGCCCCAAATCCGTAAAAGTAACGCCAAACAACAGGCGAATTAAGAAGGTGGCCAACCAGTTGCCAAAGCGAGCCTGCGGCAAAAGAGCACCCTTTTCTCGCTGGCCCAAGACCCGAGAACCAATGACCATATCGGCACCGTCTGCGATGATCGGTCTTACTAGCGCCAGCATGTCCTCGGGATAATCGCTGTAATCGCCGTCGAGAAAGACGACAATATCCGGGCCATCGAGATGGGCCATGCCTGTTAGACAGGCTTGGCCGTAGCCGCGGCGCGGCTCGGCGACGACGCAGGCACCCAAGCAGCGGGCCACCTCGGCGGTGCGGTCGGCTGAGCCATTATCGACGACGATAATCTGCTGTGCGATATCGGGTATGTCTTGCAGCACCTTGCCGATGGCTTCTTCTTCGTCGCAGGCGGGAATGACGACGGCAATGGCTGGCGGCGAGTCCATGCGCTGGCACCGCAGGTGAAGTGCTGTTTAGAGATTTTCCTCCAACCAGAGGAAGAACAGATCTTGCGCCTCGGCCACATTGTCGAGCAATGCATAGCCGTGGTCAGCCGAGTCTGTAAAAACGCGCAAATCCTTCGGCTCGGCCGTCTGCTCCTCTAGGAAAGAAGCGAAATCTTTATAGCTAAGGATCTGGTCCTCACTTACAGCAATTTGGTCCTGATCGCCTACCATAAAGAGCATGGACCGCGGACCAAACGATTCAAGGCCGGTCCCGATGACCAACCGCTCCAGCGAAGCGGCCCCCCACAGCCCCGGCGAGAGGGAGACGCTGGTTTTTATTAGCTCGGGGAAAACGCCCGAACATATATAGGCTACATTGCCTCCCGAGCCGCTGCCCACGACCGCGATGCGGCTGATATCGATCTTGGACTGACTCTGCAGCCAGATTAGCGCGGCGTGGACATCGAGAAAGCTCCGTTCCAGGTCAATCAATTCCAAGGTCAGTCGGTCGTCGGGCAGTGGAGTCTCGCCGTGCCCGCGCATGTCGATGGCCAAGGCCGCGTAGCCGCGCTCGAGCAAGGCCACGTACGTGCCGGTGTTATTCAACCAGTCGGCTTTGTTTCCGCCCAGATCGTGCAGGAGGATCACCACTGGCAGCGATTCGCCGGCCTCGGCCGTGCCAAAAAGTGCGCTCACTTCGACACTGTCGATGGATGTGAAGCTAACGGCTGAAATGGGATAAACGCGACCCTCCCCTTCCGGTAGATCGGGGCCGACGATCTGCAGTTCTTCTGCCGATTCGCTGCACCCCGCGACTCCAATAGCGAGCACCCAAATCCACCTACACAGTATCTTGCTCATAAAAGCTATAATCCTCGCCCAAAGCACGTTGTGAGCGCCCGCAATTGGCAACGCTCCTAATTTTCGTAACTCCTTGAATCTGAATAAACAATCTCCACCTCTAGCTGTCAACTTGATGCCTTGACGGCAAAATCCTTTTACCGTATGCTGCCGCCCTATGATCCGCGTCGAAAAACTCAGCCTTAGCTATCGCGAGGGGCTGCCTGCCTTGCGCTCCATCGACCTCCACATCAGCCATAGGGAAGACATCGCCCTCATCGGGGCCAACGGTTCGGGCAAAACCACCCTCGCGCACTGTCTAAACGGACTACTACAGCCCCAAACGGGCCGGGTCCTCGTCGATGGCATGGACGCCAGCGACCCGACCCAACTCCGCGTCATCCGCCGATTAGTCGGCATGGTCTTGCAAAACCCGGACGATCAGCTAGTCGCCACCACGGTCGCCGACGAATTGGCCTTTGGCTTAGAAAACCTAGCCCTAGCCAGCGATGCAATCCACCGCCGCGTCGAAGAAACACTCGCCGCTTTCGACCTCAATGCCTATCGCCACTATCCGCCGCACAAGCTCTCCGGCGGCGAGAAACAGCGCGTGGCTATTGCCGCAGTAGTGGCCATGCGACCGCGCTATCTCGTCTTGGACGAATCCACAGCCCTGCTCGACCATAGCGAAAGACAGCAAGTAGCCGAGTTGCTTCAGCGACTGCGCACCGCATACGGCATCGCGACGATACTCATCACTCAGTCTCCAGAAGAAGCCGCTCGCGCCGACCGCGTCATCGTCCTTCACGCGGGTCAGGTCCATGCGGACGCCCCCCCTGCCGTCCTATTTGCCGACCCACCTAAGCTCCGCGCTCTCGGCCTCGACCTCCCTTTTGCAAGCACCCTCGCCGCTCACTTGTCGCTGGCTGAAACCCCCTTGGATCTAGGTACCTTGTCCGACGCGCTGACCGCGTTAAAACCCCAGACATTCCTACCCCTTTGGACTCCGCCCACTCCGCCGCCACCCACCCCGAACAAACTAGCGACCGAAGGGCTTACACATCTCTACGACGAGCATTTGCCCACCCAGCGACGCGGCATTCGCGACATCACCATAGACATCCCCACCGGCTCCGTCCTAGCCCTCGCGGGCACCAACGGCGCGGGCAAAACCACCCTCGCCCAACACTTCAACGCCCTGCTCAAACCCTCGCGCGGGCGCGTGCTCCTCGACGGCTGTGACATCGGTTCCCAGCCCCCGGCTCGCGTGCGCCAGCGCGTCGGCTTGGCCTTCCAATTTCCCGAACTCCAGCTCTTCGCCGAAACCGTGGCCGAGGATGTGGCCTTTGGGCCGCGCAACCTCGGCTTTGCTCCCGAGCGCGTCGATGGCCTCGTGGCGCGCGCACTCGCCATGGTAGATATGCCGTTGGAAGAATTCGGGCCGCGCCAGCCCCTCTCGTTGAGCGGGGGCGAAAGGCGTCGCGTCGCACTCGCCGGCGTCCTCGCTATGGACCCAGAGGTGTTGGTGCTCGACGAACCGACCGCCGGCCTCGATCCCCGGACTACGGCCAGCTTGTGCAAGCTCTTCGTCCAGCTAAGTAACCAAGGCCGCACTCTCGTGCTAATCAGCCACGATATGGAGCTAGTCAGCCGCCTAGCCACCCACGTAGTGGTCCTGCGCCAAGGCCGGATCGAGTTGCAAGGGCCGACCCGCTCCGTGCTCTCCCATCCCGAATTCGAGTCTATCAGCGGGCTTGTGCCCTCGATGTCCGTGCAGTTGGCTCGCCTCCTGCGACAACGAGGCCTAACTCTAGCTGGCGATCCGTTGACTCTGCGAGAAACCATCGACTGGCTCTCCCCACTCGTCGCCCTCTCCCATGTCTAAGTTTTCTGCCGACTTGCTCGTCCGCCAAGGACGCCTCATCGACCCAGCCAACGGCACCGATGCCCTAGGAGACATCCTCATCCGCCAAGGGAAAATAGTCGAGTCGGCCCCGAATCTCCCGGCACCTCCAGACGTGCCCGTCCTGACGGCCACCGGCTTAGTCGTCGCCCCAGGTTTCATCGACATCCATACCCATCTCCGCGAACCGGGTTACGAACACAAGGAGACCATTCAGAGCGGCACCGCAGCGGCCGCGGCGGGCGGCATCTGCGCAGTGGCCGCCATGCCCAATACCGACCCTCCCCCGGACAGCAGCGATCATTTGCAGTTAATGCTCGAGCGGGCACAAACAGCCGTAGTGCGCTACTACCCAATCGCCTGTGTGACTGTGGCCCGCCGAGGGAGCGGGTCGCTCGCCCCTCTTGAAGAATTGGCGAAATTGGGCGCGGTGGCCTTTTCCGACGACGGCGATCCCATCGAAGACGAGGCTTTGATGCGCCGCGCCCTCGAAATTGCCCGCGACCTCGACCGGCCCCTCTTCCCGCACGAAGAGGTCAAGTCGCTTACGGCAGGCGGTTGTATGCACGCAGGAGAAGTGGCAGCGCGCCTCGGTGTCAAGGGGATGCCAGCCGCAGGTGAGGAGGAAATGGTCGCCCGCGATATAGAACTTGTCCGCCAGACCGGTGGCCCTTTGCACATCGCCCACATCAGCACGGCCGGCACCGCGCAATTGGTCCGACGCGCCAAGGCCGACGGCCTGCCTGTGACCTGCGAGGTGCTGCCCCACCACTTCGTACTCACCGACCGCGAGGTCGAGCGCCAAGGCACGGCCGCCAAGATGAGCCCTCCGCTGCGCGAGGCCGCCGATGTCGAGGCCATGCTCGCAGGGCTAGCCGATGGCACCATAGAAGTCATTGCGACCGACCACGCACCGCATACGGCCGCGGAAAAAACCCAACCCCTAACCCAAGCTCCCATGGGCATTGTCGGCCTAGAGACGGCCATCGGCCTCACCCTGACCTATTTGGTGGACCGCGTTTTGCCCCTGCACGAGGCCATCACGCGCTGGACCTGTAACCCAGCGCGCATCTTGCGCCTGCCCGGGGGGGCGCTCACTCCGGGGATGCCTGGGGATTTAACCCTCCTCGACCTAACGCGCGAATGGGAGGTCGTCCCCGCGCACTTCCGCTCCAAATCGCGGAACACTCCCTTTGCAGGTTACCACCTAAAGGGCAAGGCCGTGGCCACCATCGTCGGCGGCCAGATTGTCTATAGCGAGTTGGCCGCTTAATCGAGAGGCTTGAACGCGTCCGGCCAATGCTCAATTTCTGCGTCGGCCGCGTGCAGCCACACGGCGATCACGTCGAAGCGGCAGACCGTATCGGCGGCGCGGTATTGGAGATAGTGCCGGGCAGTCCGCGTCAGACGCTGCCGCTTGGCGCGATCCACCCTTTGTTCGGGGCGAGATGAGCGCTGGCTGGTCTTTACCTCGACAAAAACCAATTCGCCCTTCTCTTCAGCCACCAAGTCGATCTCGCCACCAGCAGCGCGATAGCGACGCTCCTGTATCCGATAGCCCCGTTCTTCCAGATAGGCCGCGGCCGCTGCTTCGCCCCGCCGCCCGATGTCCCCTAGCTTGTCGCGCTGCTCCCGATAGACCCCTCTCAGAGCCGTCAGTTCATCGGCGACCAAATCGGCGGCGGCCTCCTTTACCAACTGTCCCAACTGCTCTAGCTCGGCGAGGTTGGCGCAGTCGTATATCCCCTCCTCAAAAGAGAGAAAAAGCTCCGAGCGCGGCTCGGCGATTCGCGCAGCCACCGGGCCGAAACTGCGGCGATGCAATGGGCAAGGTCCATGGGCATCAAGTGCGGCTAAGTGCGCGGCACTGCCGTAGCCCTTGTGCGCGGCAAACCCGTATTCGGGATAGCGGACGTCGCATTCGCACATCAGGCGGTCGCGGTGTACTTTGGCCACGATTGAGGCTGCGGCAATCGACAGCGAACGAGCGTCTCCGTCGATGATGGCTTGCTCGGGATAGGGACTACGCGCCGGCAGGTGCCCGTCGATCAGCACTCGGTCGGGCGGGGAGTTCAAATTATCCAGCGCCAAGCGCATGGCCTTGAGCGAGGCTTGTAGAATGTTCAACTGGTCGATCTCCTCGGCCTCGACTTGTCCTATTCCCACAGACAGGGCCTTGTCCGCGATCTCCTCGTACAGAGATTCGCGCTGGGTCCGCGACAGCTTCTTGGAATCGTCGATCTTGGCGATGGCACAATCCGGCGACAAAACGACCGCAGCGGCCACCACAGGCCCCGCCAAGCAGCCGCGCCCCGCCTCATCGACACCAGCTACTCGATGCACCCCTTGTGCCCAAAGATGCCGTTCAAAGTGCAAGAGCCGCTCTCGCCGTTGGGACTCTGCCTGCTCCCGCGCATCGCGCCGCCGCCGCTCAACCACCAAGCGCCGGACGCCGACGCGGCGATCTTTTTCGAGCACGGCCCAACCCGGATCGCCGCTTTCCCACTCCGTCACCTGTGCGCGTATCTGGGCAATCGTCATTCCGGCAAGTTCGGTCGCAGCGTCCCGCTCCCAGGAACGGCTCGTGCCGCCAAGCGTTTCATCTATTGACATTGGGTATCGACCTAGTATATTTGCGAAAAGCTACCAAGAGGAGCCTTAACATGAAGCGCTACACGGCGTTAGTTGCCTGCATTTGCCTCGTTTTGCAGCCCGTCATGGCCCTCGCAGAGACGGAACCGGCACCTATCGCCGGGGCAGATACCCGCCTCTATCTGGCCGATGGCAGCTTGGTGGAAGGCAATCTAATCGAAAAAGACCAAGATCTGATCATCATGCGCGTCAATGACAAGATCTTCACTTTTGATAAGACCGAAATCGACAAGATTATTACCCTCGAATCGCTGGGTGGAGGTGCCCAAACGATTTCGGTGACCGAGTTTCCCTACATCAGTTTTCTCGGGGGCGCTCTTGCCTTTAGCATACTCTCTTGGCTGCAATTCGACCGGGCTTCCGACAAAGAAACCGATGCGAACACCAACCGTACCCACGGCCTGTCAGACCGCGCCCAAAAGCTCGAGGACGAAGCAGATCGCGCCCGCCTCTATGGCTGGTCCACCGCAGCGCTCGCCGTCGGCAGCTTCGGGGTGGCCCTGATCCCGCGCAAAACCACCCGCCGCATCTTTCCCGAGCTCAGTTTTCACGACGGCGAGCCGCGCGTCGGCGTATCCTACGTCTATTCGTTCTGAGCGCCTTCCGCACCCCTCAGGTGATGCACCAAAGCCTCTAGCCCGAGCACGTAGCTAAAACCGCCAAACCCAGCGATTTGCCCCAAACAGACGGGCGCGATAACTGAGTGCTGGCGAAACGATTCCCGGGCGTGGACATTGGACAAATGCACCTCGACGGTCGGCAGCCCCTTGGCCGCCACGGCGTCGCGCAGGGCAAGGCTATAGTGGGTAAAGGCCCCTGGATTGAACACCAAACCCTGCTCTTCGGCTTGGTGCAAAGCGTCGATTAGCGCACCCTCGCTATTGGATTGGCAGCAGCGCACCTGCACCCCGAGCCGCTGCGCGTGAGTGGCGATCAACGCGTTGATCTCGGTCAAGGTCTCCCGACCATATACCTCGGGCTCGCGCGTTCCTAGCAAGTTGAGATTAGGTCCGTGTAGGACTAGGATACTAGTCAAATTGACCTCCACTGTTTCGCGCTACCACGCATATCCACGCCCCTTTTGCCAAAATTGTATCGACCTCTAATTTAGCTTCTGTGACCCAGCGGCAAAACGCTGCTTCTTCCCGCGCCAGCAACCCCGAAAACGCGATCCGGCCATCCGCGGCCAGCAAGCCGCGCAAAGGGGCCAAAAGGGGCCGCAGCACATGGCTTTGAATGTTGGCCAAGACCAAGTCAAAGGGCCTTTCCGCAACGGCCTCCACTCCCCCCAGCCGCACTTCGACTTGCTCAGAGTCGATGCGGTTGTGCGCCAAGTTTTCCCGCGCATTGGCCACGGCCTGCTCGTCAATATCCACGGCGAGCACCGGCCCGGCCCCTAGCAGCGCGGCGGCAATGCTGAGAATGCCGCTACCCGTCCCCAAGTCCAGACAGCGCATTCCGGGACGCAGACAGCGCTCCAATGCCTGCAAGCAAAGCTGGGTCGATTCGTGCCCACCCGTGCCAAAGGCCATTTGGGGATCTATGCGCACGGCGATTTGGCCCTCGACTAGCTCGACCGGAATCCACGAAGGGTGGACGACGATCTGCTCGGTGGCCCACACCGGCGCAAAAAATCGCTTCCACTCGGCCTCCCAATCCTGTTCCTCCACACACTCGGTACCTATCGGCGACGCCAAGCCGAGCGCGGCAAGCCTACGCGTCAACTCGCGCCGAATCCCAGCCAAATCGCGCGCTGGCTCGGCTGCAAAATACGCGCTCAACTGAGTCCGTTCCCCCACTTCCTCGGCCTGCAGGCCGCAGCTACCCAACTCGTATGCCCACGCGCTCACGTCCTCGGCACAGGCCGCAGGCACCTCCAGCCGCAAGCAGTGCCAAGACCGCTTACTCACTGGCCTCCAAGCGGCGTAACTCGGCGACGAGCCCTTCGCCGATTGCGGCGAAAAGCGGATTGGGATCAGCCCGTCCTTCATCCCCGCTCTGGCGGATTGCAGCCGAGAGAGGTAACTCACCCAAGAAGGGCAACCCCAACCGTTCCGCAGCTTCGGCTCCCCCTCCGCATCCAAAAATCTCGTGGCGTTGGCCGCATTGGCTGCACAGGTAATAGCTCATGTTTTCGACGATTCCGAGGATATCTACCTCGACCTTGGAAAACATGGCGATGCCCCGCTCCACATCCTCCAGCGCCACGCTCTGCGGAGTGGTCACGATCAAGGCACCAGACAGGGCCACGGCCTGACTCAAGGTAAGCGGCACATCGCCAGTGCCGGGCGGCAGATCGATCAACAAATAGTCGAGCGGCCCCCACTCCACTTGATGCAAAAACTGCTGCAATGCCCGAGCCAAAAGCGGCCCCCGCCAGACCACGGGCGCGTCCTCGCCGGCGATAAAACCAATCGACATCAGGGCAACCCCGGCCTTGTACACCGGGCGCATGGTGCCCTCCTGCCCGGTTGCGGGCTGCTGCCTAACACCCATCATCAAGGGAATGCTCGGGCCGTAGATATCGGCGTCGAGCAGGCCGACGCGAGCCCCTTGGGCCGCCAGGCTCACGGCCAAGTTGATACTTACAGTCGATTTGCCCACGCCGCCCTTGGCACTGGCAATGGCGACGGTATGGCGCACTTGGGCTAAGGGGCCGGTTCGGGGAACGGACAAGCGTACCTGCTCTTAGGAGCCGAAGGCCTTGCGCACTTTGGCGAAGAAGCCTTCGCCCTCTTGGGCAACGCGCTCTTGTTCGAGTTCGGCGAGTTCAGTGAACAATTCGCGCTCTCGTCGGCTGAGGCCCTCGGGAGTCCACAAGACGACCTCGACTAGCTGGTCGCCGACACCGCGGCCGTTGACGTCCGGGATGCCCCGGCCACCCATGCGGAAGACGCGCCCTGATTGGGTGCCAGCGGGAATCTTCAACAGGGCCTTGCCGGACAAGGTCGAGACCTCTACTTCCGCACCTAGTGCAGCTTGGGCAAATCCCAAAGGCAATCGGTAGATCACGTGGTTGCCATCGCGAATAAAATAGTCGTGCTCTTTTTCTTCTATAAAAACCAAGCAATCCCCGGCCGGCCCCCCACGCGGCCCAACCTCACCTTGGTCGCGCAATGGAATGTAGTTGCCTTCTTGGACGCCAGCGGGAATGCGCACCGTCAGAGTCGCTTGTCCGCGTTCGCGGCCCTCGCCTCGGCACTCTGGGCAGGGATTGGACACAATATGCCCTTCCCCTTCGCAGGTCGGACACGTCACCACGGTCATTGATGGGCCAAAGAGGGTACGCGCCATCTGTTGCACTTGGCCCTGCCCACCACAAGTGCCGCAGACCTTGCGGCCCGCTCCACTAGCCGCACCGGTTCCATCGCAGCTTTTGCAGCGCTGCAAGCGAGTCAAGGCAATGTTCTTTTCCACGCCCGTGGCGATTTCTTCTAGCGTCAAGGCCACCTTAATTTTTAAGTCGCGGCCTTTTGGCTTCGCCGACCCTCGCGACCGCCGACCGCCGCCGAAGAAGCTCTCGAAAATATCGCCGAAAATGTCTTG
>JAJDYK010000199.1 GCA_022825185.1 Candidatus Latescibacterota bacterium
GTCCGTCGAGTCCTACGGCTTCAAGGGCGTGCCGCTGAGCTACCAGGAGGCGCGTATCTATCACTGGAACCAGGCTGCGGACCGCATGATCGGCATCGAGAACATCCCGGAGGAGCTGCGCGTCGCCCAAGTCATCGGCGATGAGTGGATCTACCCCAACGATCCGCGCCTGGACCAGATGGCGGCGCTGGAATCCCGGCGGCGGTCGGCTTGACTTCAATCCCTGCCTGTAGGATGCATTTCCGAGGGGATTACGAAGAACCGCAGAAGTTGCTCGTTGCAGGTTGAAAAAGTGAAGTTCAAAAGGGACACCAAAGGTCAGCTCTGCCTTGAGTGGAGTCACTTTCCGGATGGTAGTGGTCCGTGGAACAAGCGGGCGTATGTACAGCACAGAAGTGGCAAGACGGATTGGGCGAAATGCCCCGACGGAAGATACATCGTGATTTGCTCACTCACGGATGGGAAAAATCCAGGTAGGGGACCGGATTTCCCTGTATTCAATGAGCAAATTTCCGATGAACAGGCACTGGTGGAGGTCGTAAGCGCCCTCAATGGAATCTTGGGTTGCAGCTTACCAAATCAGCTGAGTTGATCTCAGACTGATACCTATTTGCCGTTTTGGCGCATCTGCTGGAATGGATCTTGGACACACATGCCCCTCGGACTTTGGATGCGCCTAATATAGGTTTGATGTCACTTGAGGGACATGCTCTTGCATGTGTCCACATGTCCTTCCATGTGCTTTTGAGATGGGATTTGCTCACAGCATCCGTAACACCATGGGCGCGATGCGACTCGGTGCAAGCATTTGAAGGACAGAAGAGCACCTGCTGGCCCTATGCCATTTCAACGCCTATTAGACCGACCTCGGGATGTCGGTGAATCCTCTCTTTTTATGGGATTCAGGGCATGATTCAGTGCAGCAGCTATTCTCTTTGCCCGCTTAGAAACAAACGTCTCGTAGTCGTCGTTAGATATGCCAAACTTGTCTATTGAGCCGATGTAGTGACTCCTAAGAGTCTTCGATAAGTCCTGGTTTTCCTTTTGAAAGGACTTCATGTAGATGCTAGGCGCCTTTGCACCGATTACTCGTTTGTTCAAATGATCATCGACAAGGACGATGTTCACTATCGAGTTTGCTTCCCAGGGTTCATAACCTTCACGCTTTAGATGCGCTCTCGGGAAAAAGTGATGGTAGTTTTTGCTCGACGAAGCCTTTAGCCAGCTATTGTCTAGCTGCACTTGTCCGTTTGTGCTGAGTCGTTGAGGCTTTTTCTCCGACAGCAGACAAATGATTGCTCTGCACAGTGCGTTTCCCACGCTGAACCACGTCCATTCCAAGTCCTGTGCCCGGACGCTTAGCTCATAGTTGTCATACTTTGGCTGATTACCCGCTAAAATAGCAGCCATCTTACCCAAGTCTGCCTCGATCTTCGTGCCAACTCCTGAGTTAAATCGGTTAGTTAGCGACGCCCAATAGAAATACTGTCGCAGGAGGCGGTGCTCTTTATTCGAGTAGCTTTTGCCCTTTTTCTTGTAGAAGAACCACGAAAAAGGGACAAGCAAGACATTGTAGGGGAGAATGCGAGAAACAGCTACGCCAAGGTGTGTACGCAGATAATCTATTGCTGAAAAGACTCCGCTCTTTGTCTCATCCCAAGCCTCAATGAACTCTGCTCGGTTGATGCGAAGGATATCCTGACGTCGAATTGAGTCACAAACGATTGCAGCGACGCATTGAAGAATCGTATCTGGTGGAATGGTGTCATATCCTGCAGTCTCCAAGCTCTTTTCGCCACCGTCTGATGACATCAACTGTCTATAGCGCTCAGCGAGGTCAAAGTCATGTTCCTGATCGTATGTTTTTGCAACCATAATCTCGAAGAGACTCAATTCTTCACCGCCAGTATTGATTCTGGTAAACACTTCGCACGCGATGTCTATTGGATACTCGTCGATAATCACAACTGAGAAGTCATAGCGTTCCAAATTCTCCTTGTGTATTGACACGTTGTCTATGTGTTCGCGGTAGTCCTCTACTAGCTCGCTAACCGATGCGTTCAGCAACGTATGAACGGAAATGTAATCGTGTTCCTCGGGTGGCGTATCAAATACTAGGTCCTCGTCGCTTTCTGGGTCTATTGTCAAATCGATCGAAATATCCTTGTAGTTAATCTCGTGACCCTCTCTCGTTATCCGAGCTCCTTTACGGATAGCGTATAGAGAAGTGACGCGCTGCTGGCCGTCTAGAACATATTGGATGGGATCTCCCTTATCTGGTTCTTTGAGTTTAATGCCTGCGACGTCTCGCATATGCCGCAGGCGCTCCTTAGTTTTCCAGAGTATAAACGTTCCTATTGGAAAGCCCTTAAGGATACTGTCGACCAGAGTGGCGGTCTTAGCTTTTCCCCAGACAAACTCACGCTGGAACTGAGGAATCTTAATGCGGCCCTCGTCAATGTCGTGGAATAAAACAGAGTACTTTTTGCTTTGATTCTCTGGTTGCTTCATGCTAGCTACATCCGTTCTGGGTTTGCATTGTTAGATTTGTAATACAGGGTCTTATTCGGCCTTGGGCTGTGTGTTGGCGCAGCCAAAGCACTGAGTGCAGAAATTTGGCCTTCAATCCCCGAAGCGCTGCTCCAAATGGCGGAACACCGCTCGCATGGCCATGGCTTCACCGCCTTCCGGGCGACCGGGGCGGTTGCGCACGTTGTAGCCCATGATGTCGAAGTGCGCCCAAGGGGTGCCGTTCACGAACTTTTCTAGGAACAGCGCCGCGGTGACCGCCCCGCCGTAGGGCGAGGCGGCGGAATTGAGGGTGTCGGCCACCTTGCTCCTCAGCAGGTGGTTGTAGTCGCCGTGTAGCGGCAGCCGCCAGAGGGGATCGTCCACGGCGCGGCCGGCTTCAAAGAGGCTGTTGGCCAGGTCGTCGTCGTTGCAGAACATCGCGGATAGTTCCGCGCCGACCGCGGTGCGGGCGGCGCCGGTCAGCGTGGCGAAGTCGATCATCAGTTTAGGTTTGTCCTCAGCGGCGAGCGCTAGGGCGTCGCAGAGGATGAGCCGTCCCTCAGCATCGGTGTTGTCCACCTCCACGCGCAGGCCGAGGTAGGTGTTGAGGATGTCGCCCGGACGGTAGGCGTTGCCAGCGACGGCGTTCTCCACCGCCGGAATCAGCAGCCTCAGGCGTACCGGCAGGGCTTCGGCCATGATGAGTTGGGCAAGCCCGAGGGCGGCAGCCGCCCCGCCCATGTCCTTTTTCATGTACCGCATGCCCCGGGCGGGCTTGAGGTTCAGACCACCGCTGTCGAAGCAGACGCCCTTGCCCACCAAGGCGATGAGAGGACTGCTGGCCTCCCCCCAAGCGATGTCGATCAGGCGCGGCGCGTCCGCCGCCGCCCGCCCGACCGAGTGAATGGCCTCGAAGCCTTCGCTGAGCAGCTCGTCGCCCACCAGGATGCGGCAATCGGCACCGTGGACTTCCGCCACCTGAGCCGCTTCCTCCGCCAACACGCTGGGCAGCAGGTCGCCCGCCGGCGTGTTGATGAGGTCGCGGACCAATTGTACGGCGGAGACGAAGTTGCCAAGTCGCTCACGGTTTTCGCCTTCCGGCAGCACTAGTTGGGCCACGGGCCGGGCCTCGCTTCGATAGCGGGTGAACTGGTAGCAGCCAAGCCCCCAGCCGAGCAAATGGACTTCATCCAGAGGTTCAGTAAGTCGATACGCGCCTTCGCCCAGCGTCATCGGTAGCCCGCCGAGGGCGCCGATGGCCGAAGCCCCGTCCCAGCCGGCTGCCACCCGAACGTTGTCCGTGCCATGGCCGAGCCAGCAAACCTGCCCGGCCTTTGCTTGGAAGCGGTGGCGCTCGGCCTGCTCCCGGTCCGCAGCGGACAGTGCGTTCAGCCACTCCACCCGGTTGCCGGTGCGCACCAACTCGATGGGAGTGGCGCTGGCGGCGCTCGACAGATAGGGATCAGCCATGTGCAGTGAGGCTACGCGCTGAGTCAGGCTAGCGCAAGCCACTGCCACTGCTCGCATGCCGACTGAGGACATATCAAGAGCCTTGATGGCATGCGTTTAAGGTCTACCACGTCGCGGACCGCTGAGGGTTGCAAGTGGCTAGGATGGCCCACTTTGAGAGAGACGGCGAGTTGGCTCGTGGTTTTCGAGTACATTTGGTCAATTGCGCGGGCCGAAGAGGACTTTGGCCATTCTGTCAACGCTGTCGGGCCCCGCACGTCGGCGTGGCGGTACCTGGTCTGGGAAAATGCAGTCAGGCCGAATCCCGTTGGAGTCGAGTGAAGAGAAGCCGGTTTCGAGCACTTGGTTGATGAGTTGGCGATTTTCCGGAGCGAGTTCGGGGTCGAAACGACGTGCGGCGAAGCCAGCACAGATGTCGCAAAACTGTACCGAGGGAGAATCAAGGGAGTCAACAGCGGACGTGGAGACGACGCGCAGTGGAAGCTGGACGGTGGTCCCGTCGCCCAAAGGGAAGGGCTCGGCCGGGCCGTGTTGGTCGGTCATACGTTTCCAAATGTCCAGATGGCGGAAGAAGTTGGCAGAGGAGTCGTGGACGATGGCAAAGTCCTCGTCAAAGACCTTTCGCCAGTGGGTAACGGACGCGAACATGCTCGCAACGTGTAGCTCGTCCGATCCGCGAAACGTGCTGAGGTTGTGGTACTGGTGGAAGAGGTCGGCGCCCAACGCCATTTGCTCCAAGAACACTTGGACCGGATCTTCGGCTCCGTCCGCGAGCGCCCTAAGGCGGAGTTGGAGAAGTCGGAGGGCGTTCTCAGAGGGGTTGCGACTGAATGCCTGATAGGCATTGAGTAGACGTTCAAGGGTGTCGGGCGGCGCGAATTGCGTCAGTCCGAAGTGTATGTAGTTGGTGTATTTCCAGCAGAACCCATCGGCGTAGAAGTCGAAGCCCGCGTCCGTGATGTATGGCTCGATCAGGAAGTCGACGATTTTCGTAAGGACGCAGAATCGCTTGTCGACCATGTAAATGAATGTGTTGTAGTCGAGCGAATCGAAATGACGAGCGAAGTCGATGAGGCCTCGCTTGTTGCCGGAGCGCCAGAGGTTGCTGAACTTGAACTCGCTGCCTCGATACCGAGGGAAGGAGCGTTGCAGGATTTCCCGAGCGGCATCCGCAACGATGTCCGAACTGGCGAGCGCGAAGATGGGTTGCGCGGAATCCAATAGATTGTGGCCAGTGAATCCGGATTCGTCGAAGTAAAGAGTTCGGGTTGCCATGGCGTTGTGGTGTTGTTGTGGTCTTCCAGCCACAAGGCGGGGCGCGTAGCTTGCCACAGCGATAGGGAACTGACGATGAGAAATGTTAGGGATTGTTGGAGGTGATTGCTAAGCGCGAATCGGAATTGTAGGCGGAGGTCGAGATGAGACCGTAGCAGGCCGATGGCGGCTAGGCAGCCTCAACCATTTGCTCGAAGGTCTCGCGGTTGATGACGTTGTGGTTAACGAAGGTGGTTTGGATTAGGCGTTCGGAAACGTGAAAGTGGCGGGCTGCGGCGTGGATATCATCGTCAGCGGGATCTTCGTTGGGGATGTAGGCTCGAAGGTCGTCAAAGGGGCACAGGAACTCCTGCGCGAAGGCGCGCTGGAATTTCTGACGGCCGGATTTGGCCGATGAAAGGGGGCCGAGAGCGTCGTTGCCGGACCAGATGATGTCGCCGAGGCTGCGGCAAAGTTCAAACCGCCGACTGTGCGACCAGCGCGATCTGAGCGCAAGTCTGTTGACGTTGCCGGACGCGTTGCGCAGGCGAAGGCCGTAGGGTATCGAGCGTGGTGAGGTGGATTGCGTGGCGAGTCGATTTACGTTGATGTTGAGGACTTCGCTGAGACGTGGGTTCCGGATCGGTCCGGCCGGGACCCGCAGGAGCCGCCGTAGCTCGCGTGCAGCGCCAACGGCCAGTCTCCACGGAGGGTGGAGTGGGGAGTGGTCGAGTTTAATCTCGGCGATGGTGGGTGGCGTGCGGAGGGTCACTCTGGAATTCCTAGCGGCGCGGAGGATGTCTTGGAGTGCGCTGGTGGAGTGGTCCCCTTGTTGGGCGAGTGCGGCTTCCTCGATGCCGTCCGTGCCGAATCGCTTGGTCATGGATTCGTATTCGGATACCAAGGGTTCCGGTGCGGCGTCGGGGTCGAAGCCGAGCAGGGCTTCGAGGCGGCGCCAGCGACTGACGGCGGGGTCCGCACGCTCGGCGCACAGATCTCGGTACTCCTCGTCGAGGCTGTCGCAGTCTGAGCCGACGTCCTGTAAGACGCGGCGAATGAACGAGTCGATCGCGTTCTCTGCAGTCTTGGCAGTAACATACTCAAGCGTGGGTTCGGCGACAAAGCGGACGGAGCGCTGGAGACTGTGCGCGTCCGCGTGGACCATGACGGCACACCGGGGTCCTTCGCCCCACAGCGAGATGTTAGGCCAAGGATAGCCGGCTCCGACGGAGGGTAGATGGTGCGCGATACGCCAATGGGCCGGAAAGTCGCGTTGGGGTGGCGGCGGCTCGCAACGGATGCGCCACCAGTTGTCTAGAAACCAGAACGCGAGTGGAAGCGGAGGCGCTTCAAGGCAGTGGTCAGGCTGATCGCTGCTGCGGCGAATCAGGCGCGTGAGCCAGACGTCACCGAGGCGGACTGCCAGTCGGCGGGAGGCTGGGTCGCCGTCGGCCGACCGGGGTTCGACGAGAATCTGGAATCGCTCGGTCACTGGAATTCGTACCGAAGTCGACATGCAGTGACGGCGGAGCGGTCGGCGCTAGTGCCGCGGTGATTCGCCCAGTTCGCGAAGCGGTCGAACACGAGGCGGGCAATGGGTTCCTCGGGGAGGACAGGGTAGCCGTGGAACTCTGTGGTCTCACGGTTCGTTTCACGGGCTTCAAAGATCCACCCGTCGTCGGCCACGGTCCAGAGCAGACGTGCCGAGTGGCCGATTAGGCCGGCTTGGATTCCTCGTTGGATCAAAGCGGGAATCTCGTCGATTTGGTCGGGGTTAAAGTCAGCTTCGTCGCACAGGGTGGCGTCGTCCCGTTTGCCATTGAAAGGCTCAAGACCGAACAGATGTGGGTGTCGCTTATGTTTGGGACTGCCCTCGTAACGGACGTTGTGTAGCAACCGTTGGATGAGGTCATCGGCAGGGTTGGCCATGAGGCGCCGCTTCTCGTTGTGAGAGCCGCGGCGACGCGAGCGGCGGTGGCTGGGTTTCGGCACGGTTATGGAGTCCTGTGTCTTTGCGTTGTTGCGACTCCAGAGTTTGCTAAAGGCGGGAGTGGTGTGCAAGTAGGACGCGTCTGGGCGAGAGCGCTGGACTAGTGTCATATCGTGGATGAATGGTGGTTCGAGAGGGAAGGACGGCGGCGTCAGCGGGGTGCAGGTGTGGGTTGACGCGGCGTGTCGGGGCGCGCAGGGTCGAAAACACTCGCATTGGACAGTTGGTCGAGAATGGTTTCAATCAGTTCGAGCGCCGTGGCCGGGGACAGCGACTGAGCGATGGTGGCGAACGCGGATTGGAGGGACTTGCGGGACTGGGTAGGGATCGCATCGAGCGCGGGGTGCGGAGCGAGGTCGATTGGGTTGAACTCGATCGCGCAGACGGTGAGGTCGGGGAGGGGTTCGGTACGGAGGGGCTGTACATGGGCGAGCGTACGCCGGATTTCGGGAAGGCGCTCATGCTCGCGCTCGATAAGGGCAGTGGCGTCGGCTGGGCGGAGGTAACCCGAATGGGCAAGTTGGCGTGTACTGTCCAAGCGCTGAATGGCGGCGTCGACGTTCCGCAGCTTGTTCCGTTGGGAAGAGGCGCGCCGGCATTGGGTGCTGATTTGCTGGGCGATGGCACCGATTTGGTTCTCGAGGTTGCGTAGGTGGGGGCTGGGCTCGAAGTAATCCCGCCGACCATTGGGGACGATGCGGCTGTCGAGGACATGAACCTCGCCGACGCACCAGCCATTGAATCGGGGTTCTAGGAAGAGATGCTCAAAGATGCGATCTGTGCCGATTTGCATGTTGCCGACTCGGGCGCGAAGACCGCGTACGCCGAGGCCGCGGGGGATCGATCCCGCGTACGGAGTGTGCGCGAGCCATAGCACAGCTGCGGGCTGGCCGCCATCAGGGCGGTCAATGACCCGTGTATCGAGATCTTCAAACGGGGCGGCGAATCGATCGTGTATCGCGATTGCCTCAAGAAACGGGCGTTTGATGGGGACTTGATCATCGTTGACCTTGATGTCGAATACGAAATGGTCGGTATGGGCGTTGATTAGCTCGCGAATCTCTGTGGAAAAAGGAAATCGGGCGCACATGGGTACAGGGCAGACTTCGCTGAGGTAGGAGCGGACGATCTCTTGATTGAGAAGTGTCGAGGCCGCGTGACGGCTGATGCGTTCGATGGTGACTTGGAAAAAGCGATCTGGCCAATCTCCGCTTGAGAGTTGCGTCGTGGTGGTGCACTTCTGGATGGCGGTTTTCGCGTCGAGGTGTTGGAGGTCGAGTTTGCGGAGAGCCCGTGCGTCCCACGACACGCGAATTGGAGGGGTGTCTGTGGACGAGCGGGTCGTGAAATGCAACTCATCGGCGAATGCGAGGGCAGCGAGACGACCGATTCCGCGAAATCCACGGTCCACGGAGGGATTTTTGGGACTGCGACCGAGGTCGATGAGACGGTGGGCGGCCTCGTGTGGGGTCAATCCAGGGCCATCGTCAAGTATCGTGATGCGGGAGCGAAGAGGGTCGATGGTGATGCGCACGCTGCCGCCATTCAATCTTTCGGCGGCGACCGCATCGGCGGAGTTTTGGATGTACTCGCGATAGAGTACCAGTGGATCGTCGTACATGCCGGCTGTGACGAGCCGAAGCAATTCTCCGCCGAGGACCGGTGAGAGGGACATTAGACGGTGCCTGCTTGGAGTTGCTTTAGGAGAATGTGATCCGCACGTTGATCGTCAACGGGGTCGTAGAGTCCAGCGTCCTCTACGGTCACATCAGGTTCGGGAAGTAAGTGATCAGGTGTGAGTTCCGGGAAAACGTGTGCGATGTCGGTGACTCTAGCCGCCTTGGTGTCGATGGCGTGGAAACGGGCGAGCTCGCGCAGCACAGGAGTGAGGGATTTGTCTGAAACGAGCTTCAGATACGCTTCGCGGCGGGGCTTCGCACGAAGAGTATCGCTGAGTAGAGCGACAAGTTCGAGACGTTGGGTAGGATTCAGGCGGCGCAGGAGCGCCTGATACTCGTCAAGGAGTGGTCGCCCGTCGCCATGCTCGAAAAAATCGCGTTCGAAGATGAACGCATGCGGAAGAGCGAGTAGGCGCTCGAAATCTTCGAAGCAGTCGCCGAACGCCCTGTGGAAAAACTTATCGCTCCCGGAAACGACTCCATGGGTGGCCTGAAGCATGATTTGGAACGAGCGCAAGTAGTAGCGGTTCCAGTGTTTGCCGACATGGGAGCGGTCTTTCAGGGTGACGGGCAGGTAGCGCATCGGGAACGACCAGATGCGTACGCCGAGACGCGCGTTGAGTTCGATGTTAATGCTCATGCGCTGGTAGAGGTCGCTGGGCGTGTCCATGAAGTTGTAGAGCATGTAGTTGGAGAGGGACTTCAGGCCGTAACTGGCGGCCATTTCAACGGAACGCTGGTAGACGCGGCGCATGCCGACGTGGTCGAACGCTATGCGTAGCGGGTCGATACAGATTTTGGCCATCTCGCGGAGATACATCGGACTCTTGGCGAGAATGCGCGCGTCGACGCCTTGGTTGAAGTCGACGCGCCGTTTGGCGGGCGATGCACCGTCGCGCTCGAATACTGCTCCACGCTCGAAGCCAAGGTCGCGGATTTCGGCGACGACCTCTTGGTAGCGACTGCTCGCGGCGACGTTGTTGTCCATGAGAATGAGGTCCTTCTTAGGACCGAACTGCGCCTCGACGCCGAGGACTAGACCGCTTAGGGGCGGCATTTCACGCTGGGCGCCCTCAAGTTTCGGGACGCCGCAGAATGAGCACTTGCGTACGCAACCGCGCGAGGCATAGCCGAAATAGGCGTCTCGTACTGGATAGACGTAGGGTGTGTGGTCGAGGATGCTGTAGTCCGGGACGAGTTCTTCGATGGGTGGGGCGGCGATGTCGTCGGCGCCGAAGTCCCCGTCCTCGCCGGAGAGTTCTAGCGAAACAGCTGGAGGTTGGTCAAGCAAACCCTTGATGAAGCGAACCCCGGCCCAGCGAGGTTCTCGGATGAACTCGTCGAACATCAATGTGGCGGCTATGCCACCGACAAAGACACGTTCGGCTTGTCCCCGTGCGGCGCGTAGTGCGAAGTCGATGGCGGCTGAGGTACGCTTCCACTCGAAGCTGAACAGCGTGGTCACATAGACTCGGTCCCAAGCGTGTTCGAGGGCTTCGGGTGCGTACCCCTTGACGAACTGCACATGGTCGTTGCGGCCGTGTGGGCCATGGTAGGAGGCGATCTTCATTAGGCCTAGCGGCGGGTACTTGTTAGGGTAACCGGGTTCGACCAGAAGGATGTTCTGCTTAGGCATGGTGGGCTAGGGGGTCCAAATGGGGGGCATGTCAAGCTTCTCAGTCGGGGGCATGCTTTAGCGGTGCTGATGGCCGGGCCGGAGCGCGGCGATCACATGCTGTTCAATGGTGGCAAAGCGCTCGTCGTCGTCGAGTTCCTGTTTGACGACGGCGAGAACCGTGCGGACTGCCAGGCGTGCCTGCTTGTTGAGGTGGGACATGGATGCGTCGGCGTCCGTACGCTGTACCTTTTTGATTTGCTCCTTGAGTTCCTTTACGGCGCGTAGCGCCCGTTCGAGTTGCTCGCGTTCGCCGTCCGTGCGGTTGCGTTGTTGAATTGTGTCGTTAAGGCGACCGGCTTCCTTGTCGAGCGTCTCGAGCAAGCGAGTTTTCTCGTTGTGCGATGTGAGCCCCTCTTCGAGCCGCTGGCGGGCTTGCTTGGCTGCACGGTTGGCTCGTTGGGTGATCTTGCGTACGGAGGTGTTGCGATCCTTGGACTCGTTGCGGATGTCCTTTTCGATGCGTCGCATCTCGTCTGCGAGCTGCTCGTGAAGTCGGGAGAGGGCATCGGAAGGCTCGAAGTCGTCTCGCTGAGAGTTCGGTACGAGAGCTGGGTCAACGACATGGATCTCGCCGAAGCACCACAAGGCGAGCGGGCGGCTGGTCCAGAGTGCCTGGACGAGCGAGTGGTCGCCAATGGCGATGTTGTGCATGCGTACACGGAGGCCGCCGAATGGAACGTCGGCGAGAGCTCCTCGCCGCTGGTGGTGGGCGAGCCAGCCCCACCAGCCTGAGTATCCACCGTTTCTGGGGAGCGCAACTACATCGGTGACATCGACTCGTCTGGGGGCGCGTCCGAGCGCGTTGCGGGTGGTGAAAGAATCCTTGAACGGACGGTAGATCTCACGGAGGACGGCACCGTCGGGGCTGCAGATGTTGATCGAGACGGTGTCTAGGGACTCGGGATGGCCGGCGGCGTTGGCGAAGGTGCGAATCTTCTCCTGAAACTTCCATGTGGTGGGATCTTGGCGGACGGGAGCGGTCTGCTCAAGGTAGTTGGACAAGGCATCGACATCGAGCAGGGCGGGGTTGGTAACGCCATCGAGGGTGACCTGCAGGAACCCGGCGTCGACTTCGGACGGCCGCTCTTCGGGTGTGCAATTACGGTTGATCGCGTCGGCAATAGTGGTGGGTGCTTGGCCGGGGCGCGTGAGTTGGTTGATGGCGTGGGCATCAAACGTAACTGTGCAGGCCCGGTCATCACCGTCACTAGTGTCGAAGACCAGGCGGTTGCAGTAGCTGATACCAGCCATGCGGCCGATTCCACGGAAACCGGCATTGGCGGCGGCCGCATCGTTGGTGCTGGCCTTGCCGGAGTAGCCGATGTCGACGAGTTGGACGATAGCTTCCTCAGGGTTTAGGCCTGTCCCGTCGTCGCGGATCCGGAGTGTCTTGGCGTGCGGATCGATGATGATGTCGATGCATCCCTCATCGGATGCGAGCAAGCCTCGACGGCGAGCTGTACGGACACTGTCAAACGCATTTTGGATGTACTCTCGGATGCAGTGCAGCGGCTCGCTGTACATGCCGAGTGTAATGGTTTCGAGAAGATGGACGCCGAGCTGGGTTTCATGATTCGGGGACACGGTGTCTATCCCGGGCGGTACGCGTTGCGCGGAAAGCGGAGCTTCAGCGTTCCCGCGCTGAAACGTGTGTGGCTAACGAGGAGCTCGCCCTTGCGGAGGAAGGGAACCCGTTTAGATTGGGGACGCATTCTTATCTCTTGGTCTTTCTGGGACTCGACGGCGGTGGTGCGTCCAAACACGTGCGTGCCCGAGTTGCCGGTAACACGGTCGTCGACGCTCGTGCGGAACTGCTCCGCACCGAACAGTATGATTCCCTCGGAGCGGCCGCGTTCGCTGATTTCCCGCAGATGTCCGGTAAGGGACCGCGCTCCACCATGCCTCGGAGCGAACTTGTTCAGTTCGTCGGCGAAGAGGACAACTGTGCCACGCTCCGTGACGGGAGCGCCCTCATTGTCGGGATGGGACGGGCGGGGGTCTCGCAGGGCGGCGATTACGTCGCCGACAACGAAGGCCTGGAGGTAGTCAGGGAGTTGAGCGATATCGACAACGGCGACATCGCCGGGTTGGAGTAGGCGAAGGCGGTTGGATAAGCAGACCTGTCGGTAGTCGGCAGCGTGCCGAGCCAGTTCGGTGAACATGGCATTACGCGTACGCTGGCCGAAGAGGCGGTAGAAGCGGCGCCAGGACACGACCGGTATGCGGCTCTTGTCTGGAGTGGAGTTGGCCCAATCCGAGACGTTGCTGCGGAGCGCGCTCCAAGGGGCTTCTCGGCGAACATTTTCGCGGCAATACTCGACGCAGCTGACTAGTGTCTGTGCCGGGTCGTCCATGTCCTCGAATAGGAGGTGAAGGCGTTCGAGCGCGTGCTCTACATCGTAGAAGTAGCGGTAGGCGCGTGCGGCATCGAAGTTGGCGGAGACCTCGTTCGAGGGGAGGGACGTTTGGGCCCGGCCGGGTTCATCGGTGCAGTAGGGATAGAAGTATGAGACGTTGGAGAGCGGCTCGCAGCGGAGGCCGCACCTCTCCCAGTCGCGCCGTGTGCGATCGTCTAGGTCTTGGGCGGGCTCGTGCAGGTGCAGTAGGTCTGAGCCCTTCACGTTCAGGACGACGAAGGCCGGTTTGGGGCCGGATTCCCACTGGTCGGCCTGCTGCTGGATGGCGGATAGGAGAAACATGGCGTATGAGGTTTTGGTCGCGAGGCCTGAGATGCCGGAGATGTTGAGGTGGGCACCTTCGGGGCCGACGAGGTAATCGGCGTCCATGTCCACGCTGATCACGATACTGGTGTCGTTGGGACCGGACATGGTGATGTATCCGGCGGGGGTGTTGCGGTGATATTCGTCAATGCCGAGGGCGCTGCGGACACCGTCTTCGTCGGGATAGTGGACGCGTGAACCGTGGGGGACGGGCATTTCGATGTCGTTGGTGTTGTAAAGGACGGTGGCGTCGGCGTATGTGGTTACGACGCGGCCGACGCGGGGGGATTGGGAGGAATTGCCGAAGTCGGAGGATATGAACCCGCTCAGCGGGCTCGGCTCGTCTGAGACTTGGTGGATTTCGTCGATGATCGCGTAGAAGCGGCCGATGTCGGCGTCGGAGTTTTCAGGCGGAAGGACCTGGACGAAGTCGAAGGGCTTGAGATTGACGCCGGCGGTCAACCAAAAACGGAAGGACCCGGTGGACGTCGGGTGGTTTTCTGTCGCGACGACGCGACCGATTGGTGAGTTGGCGCTCATGAGGGCGCTCTAGCTGTGCTGGGGATTGTCAGAGGCATGCGCGAATACTCCGGTCGTTGCGGAACTGAGTCTTGATATAGCGTTCGGTGACGTGGACGGGGTAGAGGTGACTGGCCCAGCGCGCGTCAGTGTTGGGGGTCGCCGGTGCACGAAGTGCGAGGACGTGTTCGCTGATTCGGCTGCAGCGGGCGGTATCCATCTTGGGAGAGTCGTGAGCGGGGTCGTCGGGGAAAACTTCGATCTTGACCACTCCGTCGGGGTATTCGAGGCTCGCCACGCGGCCTGGGTCGTGTAACCTTAGGTACCATGACGCGATCGTGAGGTTGCGGTGGGGTGACCCGCGAGCCGGAGTTCGATGGGCAGAGGGTAGGCGCGAGATGAGTGCGCCGACGCGCTCAGCGCCGCTCCCACTGACATATGGCCGGTGAAGGTCGAACGATTTGGCGACACCGACGACGTTGCGGAAGGCCTCTTTGTATCGGTCCATGTCGACGTAGAACTCAATGGAACCATCAATGAGGAGTAGCGCATCGCGGGAGATGTCGCCGGCCTTGGCAAGCTTTACGATGCGTTCCACCTCCATGCTATGCATTTTGTGGAGGACCCGAGCGCGCGCACGGTCCATTGGGGGTCTTTGATCGGTGTCGTCGACTTCGTAGCGATCGAAAGTGAGGTCGAGCGGGAGGCGGGAGGTCCGTGCGGCGCTGCAGGTAGCCGCTTCGGCGTCGGCAAGATCTTCGGCGGAAAACGAGTCAGGGAAGAACAAGGTGTTGTTGGCGTCGTAGTGCCTAATGTGCAGGCGTGAGTCCCGCAACTCCGTGGTTGCGACACCGATTTGTGCGATCAGGAGAGGAAGGTAACGGTTCTTGGTATCGACCACGTAGCCGGCGCTGGTGACGCGTTGGCTGCCGTCGATGAAGTATCGAAAGAGCAACGGGTCGTGGTTGGCAATCTCAGCAACCTCGAGAAAGCGGGTATCGGGGCGCGGTGTCTCCAGGAACTTGCCCCGGGGCGGACGTGTATCGCTGTCGTTGGGTACTGGGGAGAAGTCGACGTCGTTAACCCCAGCAGGCCCGTAGCAGGTGAACTTGCCCTCGCGCAGGGCGGCGAGGATGCCGGTCATGAAACTGGGAAACTACGCGAAGCCTGTGTGGTGACATGGGCGTTTGGTGGGAAGATGAGGTGGCAGTTACGAATTGCCGTCATGGTTGCTACCGGCGTTGGTTGAGGCAGCAGGATCAGCCTTTTGGGCACGCGCAAGGCGTGTGGTTGATGTGCGCATGAAAGCAGCCCTCCTAGGAACGGCCGGATTCTAGATGAGGTGACTGAATTTGGCCACTGCCGCCCGAGCGGGGCTTCGAGGCGGCTCCAACGACTCCGGCTGGAAGGTAGCGCCGTTTCCACGGCGATGCCGGCTAGCGCCCCGGCCCGAACACGCCGTCGAGCGTCCCGGCGTCGAGGACGTTGTCCGCCCAAGTCTC
>JAJDYK010000082.1 GCA_022825185.1 Candidatus Latescibacterota bacterium
GGCCCGTAGATCAGCCGCAAATACGCGCGGCCTCGGCACTTGAGCGCCGGCTGGACGAGGCCGCGTTCGCCTGTGCAGACGAAGTCTAGAGGCTTCGCGACGAATCCTTCGCTGCCGCTGGCAGTCAATTCCTCCCACCACTGGATTACTTCGCTGCTGCTGTCCATGTCGTCCAAAATCACCCGTCGGCGATCTATCGCGCACAGCAAATCCGGCCCGGCCGCGCAGAGCTTGTCCAAGGTCTCCATATGCCACGCATGGGTCTGGTTGACGTGGACCTGTCCCTCCGTGGCCAAGAGGTGAAAAGGAGCCACTTTGAGATCCTTGAGTGAGTGTACGGGCCAGCAATAGGGGCGATACGCCGCGGCGTAGTGTGTCACGGACTCGGCCCGGCCGCGACAACGGCTCAACAATTCGCCTACGTCCACGCCCCGCGCCACCGCCTGCTCTAGCGCGCCCACAGACGCTGCCAGTGACATCCGCGCCGCCGCGCCCACCGCGGCGTACTGGTCTTCGAGTAGCTGCTGCGCCTTGGCCGACCAAGGCATGATCTCGGCGTCGAGTATCGCCCAGTCCGTCGCCAGCGCACTCCACAGCTCGCTGCGCTCAAAGGCCCGGCGCACGTGGTCCAAGATCCCCGCTTCCAAACCCGCATCCGCAAAGAAGCGCCGGCCCGTGCGCGTGTAGCAGATACCCGCGCTGCCGTCCTCGACCCCAAAGCGCCGCTGCGCTGTCTCCGGGTCGCGGCAGACGACCAGCACAGCCCGCGAGCCCATCTGCTTCTCCTCGCAGACGAGCTCGCGCACGCCGCAGCGGCGATAGTACGCCAAAACCTCGTCCGGGTGTTCGAGCAAGTCGGGGCGGGTGCTGGTTTGGGGCGGGGCCATCGTCGGCGGCAGATAGACCAGCCACCGGTGATCAACGGCAAAGCGGCTCATCACCTCCAGTGCCGCAGCCGCCCGCTCTGCATGGACGAAAACTCGGCCCATCAACCGCGTCTCCACACGCCGGCCTCCAGCCACATCCGCTAAGTCGAGCACATCGTCGCGCGTCTGTTGCGCCGCCAAGGGGCGGACCGGCTCAGCGTACTGCGCCTTGGCCGGGACGGATACGAGTTCCAGCTCGGGATAGCGCAGCGCCGTCAGCGCGCCGCCAAACACGCAGCCAGTGTCGATGTTGATCGCGTTGTTGACCCACTCGGGCTGCGCCACCGGCGTGTGGCCATAGACGACGCGAGCGCGGCCCCGGTACTCGGCCGCCCAATCGCGGCGCACCGGCAGGCCAAACTCGTCTTTCTCACCCGTCACGTCCCCGTACAGGGCAAACGACCGCACCGCCCCAGAGGCGCGGCCGGCCATCTCCTCCTTCATGCCAGCGTGCGCTACCACCAGCGCACCCCCGTCGAGCACGTAATGGCTGACTAGGCCGCCGAGAAAGGTTTCGACTTTTTTCTTGAACTCCGCGGTCTCGTCAGCCAGTTGGGTCAGCGTCTCCTCCAAGCCGTGCGTGCGTTGGACCTTTCTGCCCTGCAAGGCTCTTACCAAGCGCGCGTCGTGGTTGCCCGGCACGCACAGCGCCGCGCCCGACTCCACCATGCGCATGACCAGCGCGAGGACGCCGGGGGCATTGGGGCCGCGATCCACCAAATCGCCGACGAAGACGGCCTTGCGCCCCAGCGGCGGCTCCACCTTTTCCCCTGCGATGCGATACCCTAGCTGGTCAAGCAGGGCTTCGAGTTCGTCGCAACATCCGTGGACATCGCCGATGATGTCAAACGGACCGCACTCCTCGCGGCGGTCCGGCCACAGCTTCTCCCGCACTGTTTCGACTCGCGCCACATCCGCGGGCGAGCACAGCGCAAAGGAGCGGCGAAAGCCCTCGCGCTTGAGGCCCTTGAGGCCGCGGCGTAGCTGGCGGTATTGCCGGGGGATTACGTGGGGGGGCAAGTCGCGGTCTGTGCGCACGGCCGCGCGCTCCTCGCAGAGCGCCTGGGGCAGGTCGAAGACGATGGCCACTGGCTGGGCGTGATAGCGCTTGGCCAGTTCCACCAGCGGCTTGCGCGCCTCGGGCTGGACGTTGGTCGCATCTACTACGGTCAACAGGCCCCGTGCCAAGCGGCGGGCGGCGACAAAGTGCAGGGAGGCAAACGCATCGTCCGTGGCCTCTAGGCTGTTTTCGTCGTCTGCAACCACACCGCGGAAAAAGTCCGCAGACAGCACTTCGGTCGAGAGAAAGTGCTCGCGGGCAAAGGTCGATTTACCTGCGCTAGACACGCCGATTAGCACCACCAGCGAGAGGTCGGGTATCGAGAGGCGGATTTTCTCGTCAGCCACGAGTACCCCCCACAGAGAAAATCGCCATTTGCGTCGGCGCGCCTAGCTCGGGGTCCTCCGGGCCGACGGGCGCGATGCGCACGGCATATCCATAGCGCTTTCCCACCTGCTCGGCCCACGCCCCAAATTCCGCTCGCCGCCACTCAAATCGATGGTCGGGATGGCGAAATGTACCGGCTGGCAGCGCGTCCCAATGGGCGTTGTATTCGGCGTTGGGAGTAGTTATCACCACCGTAGCCGGGCGGGCGAACTCGAACACGGCCCGCTCGCAGGCTCGTAGCTGCGGCGGGTCCAAATGCTCTATTACCTCTACCAACGCCGCAGCGTCGTACCCGCTCAACCGAGCATCGCGATAGGCCAGCGATCCCTGAAAAACCGCGACCTGTTCGCCGCGCGGCAATCTCTCTAAGCGCCGACGAGCGCGCGACAGGGCGTGCGGCGACACATCCATTCCCGCCACTTCGTTGAACTGCACTTCCGCCGCCAACCGCGCCAGCAGCCGCCCCTCCCCACAGCCGAGGTCCAGCACCCGCCGGGCACCGCTCGCCTTGAGTTCCTCAAACACGGCGGCTAACCGCTGCTGGTTCAAGCTCAACTCCGCTTCGAGAGCCTCTTCGCCCGCGTGATTTTCGGCCTCCCCCGCTTCCTCTACCAAAAGCCGCGACAGCGCGGCCTCCTTCAGACCTCGCTGGTGCTTTAGGTAGCGCTCGACGACTAGGTCGCGCAGCGGGTGGCCTGCCAGCCATTCCCCACCCCGCCTCATCAATTTGTCGATCTCTTCCTCTCCCACGTAGTAGTGCTTCTCGTCGTCTAGCACTGGTATCAGCACGTACAGGTGCGCCAGCACTTCTTTTAACGGCCGCACGCACTGTAGCTCTACCTCGTAATAGGGGCTGTTTCCCCACTCTGGAAAATGCTCGTCGAGCAAGAAGCCCTTGGCCTCTACCGCATATCCCAACGGCTCAAAGAGGCCGCGCAACAAATCTTCGCCTCCCCGGCAGGGCAGCGCGCTAATGCCCACTCGTAGCGGCAGAGGCTCTTCTGCTAGCTCGGCCCGTTCTCGGCACTGTCCGTTCAAGGCCGAGGTAAACACGCGGGCAATGGCCACGCTGGTAAAGGAAGAGGCTGCGTACGGACGGTCGTTGACATAAGACGCCAGCGCAAAGTTGGGGGATGCCGAGCGCCGCTTGAGCGCGGTTGGATCTACGTCGAGGAGCAACGCAGCCGTGCATCGATCAGACGAGGCTTCTGGGTAGAAGACATGACCCGTCCCAAAGGGTAGATCGAAGGCTTGGGCGCGGCCTGGGTGCTTGTGCAGGAGATAGCCCAAGTCCGTGGCGGGTTGATGGGTTGTGGAGATTGTCAGGAGCATGGAGCACGCTTACGTTATTCAATGTAGAAACGAACCATAAGGAGATCGTGTCAATCCCGTTCTACCCTTCCATATTGAGCGATCAGCGGTTCGTCTGTGCCGAAGAATCCCGCCCTTATTCCCTTAGAGTGATGTAAAATAAGCTACATGTGCCAGAAACGGAACAAGCCCATCATCAGGTATGTCTTCTTAGGCATTACCTGCCTGTCGATAATGGCCGTCCTGGTCTCCTGCATCGAAATCGAAGAAAATCCGGTAAGCTCACTGGTTGAGCAATGCCGTGAAAGGGAACAAGCCCCGCCAGGAGTACTAGGCCCACCGGTGCGGCAAATCAGGTACGTCGGCGACATCTTCCGTGACTGTCCGAATTGCCCGGAGATGGTCGTCCTGCCCAGCGGCTCCTTCCTGATGGGTGCCCCCCCCTCAGACGCTTTCGCAGACGGTGATGAGCGGCCCTACCATCCAGTGACGATTGCCGAG
>JAJDYK010000112.1 GCA_022825185.1 Candidatus Latescibacterota bacterium
TGGCCGAGAGCAGCATCGAGGAGGGCGACGCCCTGCTCTTCAACTACGGCTGGTCCAAGCTGTGGACGGATCCGGAAACCTACAACACCAACCCACCCGGCATCGGCATGGAGGCGAGCGAGTGGATCATCTCCATGAAACCCTCGATGATCGGCTCGGACCAGTGGACCACCGAAGTCGTGCCTGGCCCCGACCCCAAATTGGTCTTCCCGGTCCACCAGGAACTCATCACCAAGAACGGCATCTTCAACTTGGAGAACATGGTCTTTGAAGAAGTGTTGGCCGACGAGGTGTACGAGTTCCTCTTTATATTCACGCCGACTCGTTTCAAAGGCGGCACGGGATCGCCGGGGCGGCCACTCGCCATCCGCTGAACTGGAATGGAGAACCCCGCGTCGAAACGGCGCGGGGTTCTCAACTGCCCAAAACCCCCTATGAACGCATCGAAAGACTCCACTCCAGCCGGTCGCCTGCACGACCTCTTGCGCCCCGAAGTCCTAGCCGCTTTCGATCGTGACTTTTTTGAACGGGAAGGGTACTGGGTCTGGGAAGGCATCTTGACCGACGCCGGGCAACAGTACTGGACGGCCAGCCTGCAGAAATTACAGCGGATGAACGACGCCGTTGTAGTAGGTACTGATTGGGGTGCCATTGACTATGCGAGCCGTGGGCTGCCCGAACCGACACCGGGGCAGACGACTCCTGAGTTCCTAGCATCCTGTTGCGGCGGTTCGGAGCAAATGCGCTTTATGTCGCCGGAACTCCGCGCCTATATGTACGAACACGGGCTTTTCGGCCCTAGTCCCGCGCCGGTCGCTACGGAATTCGAGTGGCAGGGGATGATGCCCGAGTACTTCCCGCTCGCCTACGACGATTTTATCCTCGACGTCACCACCAGCCACCCACAGATGATGGAGCTCTTCGGTCAGCTCCTCGGCGAGCGCTTCCTGCTCGACCACTGCCTGATGCTCAACCGGCCGGCGGGATCAAGGGGGCGGCGCTGGCACGCGCACCCGTATTGCCAAGGGCAGTATGAAATCGAAAGCGAAATCGGCGACGGCCACGCGCTAACTACTCAATTTCTAGCGCAGCAATGCGTCCGCACCCTGTGCTATCCCGAAGGGATGGGGATCGGCGATGGGGGCGGCGAGTTGGCCGTTATCCCCGGTTCCCACCTCTACCGCATTCCCTATCGGTGGAATTCCACGCGGACCGAATACGACGACGAAATGCAGACCAACTGGATAGAAGGCAAAATCCACGCCTTTACCGGCGAACCGTTGCGGATTGAGCGCTTGTCGCTGCCGCCGGGCAGCATGGTCTCCTTCGTCCACCACATGCCGCATCACGTCGGCCACCGCGACTTGGACGCGCCCACGCGCTGGGGTCTGCTGATGGCCTACCGGACGCCCGACCCCGAAGCTAGCCCGGTCGAGTGGAACGAAGGGACGCCCGCCCATTGGGCCGAGCGCGTAGAGGCGGAGGACAGGCTCACCACTGCAATGCGCCGGATATTCGAGGGAGACGATCCCTTGGCTTAGAAGGAGAACCTCCACCTTCTATCTAAGAATCGGTCTGCTTCACCGCGCCTTTAGGCGTGACAAACCTCTGGCGGCCCTCGCCTATAAAGTCCTATACTATCGCTATACCGCATCCACGAGGAGATACGCCATGACTCTGCTCCTTGCCCTCGCGCTGTTCGCTTCGCCGTTGCTGGCCGATTCCACCGGCGAGTGGCGCTCGTACGGCGCGACCGCGGCCAGCACCAAATACGCCCCGTTTGACCAAATCGACGCCACCAATTTCGCCCAGCTAGAAATCGCCTGGACTTGGGCCTCGGCCGATCAGCCCATTCTCGACGCCCATCCAGAAATCTGGACCATGGTCTTTGAGGGCACGCCGCTCCAAGTCGGCGACAAACTCTACGTCAGCACCTCGCTCAACCTAGTCGTCGCCCTCGACGCTGCAAGCGGCAAAACAATTTGGACCTACGACCCAGGTACCTGGAGGTCGGGCACGCCAGCCAACGTCGGCCTAGTCCACCGAGGCGTCTCCTATTGGGAGGACGGCGGCGACCGTCGCATCCTCTTTGGCACTGGCGACGCCTATCTCATCGCCCTCAACGCCGACACCGGCCAACCCATCCAGAGCTTTGGCGACAACGGCCGCGTCGATTTGACCAAGGGCTTGCGTCGGCCAATCGAACGCGAACTCTACGCAGTCACTTCACCGCCGGTCATCTGCGGCGACATCGCCATCGTCGGCGCGGTGGTCCTCGATGCCTTTGCCGTTGGTCGCCCACCCGACGAAACCATGCCCCCGGGCGATGTGCGCGGCTTCGACGTGCGCACCGGTGCCCAAAAGTGGGTCTTTGAAACTATCCCCCAAGAAGGGGCCTTCGGCAACGAGACTTGGGAAGACGGCTCGTGGGAAAACACCGGCAACACCAACGTCTGGACCTTGATGAGCGCCGATCCCGAATTGGGCTACGTCTATTTGCCGGTGAGCACCCCGACTAACGATTACTACGGCGGGCACCGTCCCGGCGACAACCTCTTCGCCGAGAGCCTCGTCTGCCTGAATGCCGCTACGGGCGAGCGCGTCTGGCACTTCCAGATCGCCCACCACGGGATGTGGGACTACGATCTGCCGGCCGCGCCCAACCTCGCCGATATCAACGTCGGAGGCCGGGAAATCAAGGCCGTGGCCCAAGTCACCAAACAAGGCTTCTGCTTCGTCTTCGACCGCCAAACGGGCGAGCCAATCTGGCCCATCGAAGAAAAACCCGTACCGCAATCCGACATCCCCGGCGAAAATTCCTCGCCCACCCAACCCATTCCCAGCAAGCCGGCCGCCTTTGAGCGCCAAGGTCTGACCGAGGACGACCTGATCGACTTTACCCCGACTCTGCACCAGATGGCCAAGACCATCGCCGACGACTACAGCTACGGCCCGCTCTACGTAGCGCAGACCATGGAGAGCATGGATAAAAAGGGGACGATCCTCGTTCCCGGCATTATCGGCGGAGCTAGCTGGGCCGGTGCTGCCGTCGATCCCCACAACGGCATAATCTACATTCCCTCTTATACGTTCCCAGCCGTGCTGACCCTGACCAAAACCACCGACCCCAACGCTCCCTTCCGCTATACCGGCGGGGTAGAATTCGGTCCCGACGGGCCGCGCGGCCTACCCTTGCTCAAGCCGCCCTACGGTCGGATCACCGCCATTGATCTCAACACGGGCGAGCACCGCTGGCAGGTTCCCGTGGGCGAGGGGCCGCGCGACCATCCCAGCCTTGCCCATCTCGACTTGCCGCCCTTGGGCTGGGCGCAGCGCAACTTCCCCATCATCACCGAGAGCTTGCTCTTCGCCGCAACTCAGGCGCAGTGGGACGTGGTCAACAACTCGCCCCGAGGCAATGCCGTCGAGGTCAAAATCAATCCCAATGCGCCCTATCTCTGGGCCTTTGACCCAGACGACGGCGCGCTGATAGGCAAAGTTGAGCTACCGCGCAACGCCTCGGGCCAGCCCATCACCTATATGGCTGGCGGCAAGCAATACATCGCCATCCCCACCGGCGGAGCCGACCAGCCAGCCGAACTGGTGGCGCTGAGTCTGCCTTGATGATGGAAGGAGCGCGCGCATGAATTTGCTATTCCGCCTTGATGCCTCTCTCTGGCCGACCTAGAATCTTTCCACCAAGACGGATGCGCCACCATGCCCTAGGTTTTCGCTTGATAAGCAGCGACCATCTCCGTCGCCGCTTTAGTTCCCACCGGCCATTTCAATGAACTTTTTTCGCGGCTTCTCGCTCAACACAACCTGCTCCTTTCTGGTCTTTTCTTTGGGCTTTGTGAACTCGGTCCTGCTGGCCGATCAGCTAGGACCGGAGCACTATGGCACCCTAAGGCTATGGACCGCGCTCGTCATGCTGGGCGTCCTGTTCTTAGGAGAGTGGCTCAGCAAGGGGAATATTTATGTCGTGGGGCGAGAGCGAGAGCGGGAGGCCGCGATTAATCACACCTTGTTGTATTGCCTCGTCTTGGGTGCCCTCCTGTTGCTGACGGCCCCTTTCAGCTTGGCACTCGCAAAGGTCTTCGTGCCCAGTATTACCTTGGTCCAGTGGATTCTGGGCGTTTGCGTGATCGCGTTCACCGTGCTACAGAGGGCGGGTTTGTCCGTCTTTTTAGGCGAAGATCGGCTCAAGCCCTACGCATTGCTACCCGTAGTCTTCATCGCCATCTATCTCGGCGGCAATCTAGTCCTTTCCCAGCTAGGGTATCTCGAATTGGAACGGGTGATGGGGGTGTGGGTAGGAGCAGTAGGGATAACGGGCTTGGCGATTTTTCCCCTATTCTTGTACCGGGGATTTCGCTTTCGGTGGGGAGGGCGACGCGCGCTTGGGCAAATGCTGCGCATTGGTTCGCGTGGCGAGGTCTGCTTAGTGCTCATGTTTTTGCTGCTCAAGAGCGACCTCTTTTTGATAGAGCGCTTTTTGGGCGAGAAGGAGGTCGGCGTGTATGGAGTGGCGACGAACTTTACGGACATGGTACAGCGCGTCGCCAACATCGCCTCGGTCATCCTGCTCGCCAAAATAGTGCGCGGACAAGACGACACGCGGCTCTCCTTGGGCGTGGGCCAAGGCATCTTTGTCTTTTCCCTGCTTTCGGCAGTTGTCTTGATCTTCGGCGGACGCCTACTGCTGAGCGTCTTCTTTCCCTTATATCCAGATGCGTACGAGCCTCTTGTTTGGCTGCTGCCCGGCATGTTGTTTTTGGGCTTCGGGGCCGTGTTCAACGCCAAGCTAATGGGCGAGGGCTATCCCTCCATGACCCTGTGGGCACCCAGTATCGCTTTGGCGGTCAATGTGGCCCTGAATCTATGGTTGATCCCCAAGCTCGGGCTGCGCGGTGCCGCCTTATCTACTTCGCTCGCGTATGCATTGTGGGGAGTACTGACGGCCTCTTATTACTTGCGTCTAAACCGGCTGAGCTGGCGGGCCGTCTTCGCGCTGCCCTCTTTTGGGCAAGAGGAAAAGCCTCCGGCGAAGTAACCACCATCCGTATGAAGGAGATATGATCTACATATGAAGAGCGATTACGATAAACCCGCAGCACTTGAACATATATTTAAGCGGAAATACGACTCCGACAATCCGCAACCAGAGATACCGTTTACACGCGATGAAGTAAGAGAAGCGATTACCGCGACAGGCGGGAAGGTTCCATCGAACCTGAACAACTTTGTGAAAGATCTTACCCGGTCGGGAAATTCAGACGCGAGGAGTTCTTCTGCCAAGCAAGCAGGTTATTTTTTGCGAGAAGGAACCCATAGTGGTTCAATGGGTATATTTTTTCAAGACAGCGGTCCTTTCGCAGGGGTAATCTCTATCGCTTGTCCCTCAGATTTAGCGGCAAAACCCATTAGTACTAAAATCTCTCCTGAGATACTCGACCTTCTGCGTCCCGATGAAGGCGGCCTGTTAGCCGCTATAGAGTATGGAGGAATTCTCGACGACTTTTTCGGCGTTCCCAAAGGAACCATAACGCGAGTACAAGCTCCAGTAAAAGTTCAGCCCCATGAACTGGATTGCTTTTTCATAATGAAAGAGGGAAATCGCCGAATACCTATTCCCTGTGAGGCAAAATCCAAAGGGAACGATGCGCTCACTCTAAATCAGATCGTGGGGATAGCTGCTGCAACTCTGCAGCGACTTATGGAAGATGATATGGATTTTACAATTCCATTAGGAACGAAACTCGAAGACAATGGGGATATATTCATCGCAGAATTTCCCAAGTGCGACTCAAACGATATGTTACAGCTAAACTCAAAACTCGTAGCCTCTTCGGTTGTGAAAAAAGCTCGATATACATTGGTCCCCAAGCCTCCGAAGTGGTAACTAACTGTTCCATCGCAAAAGAACAACCTCTTCGCGTAAATGCTCTTGAGTCGCTGTAGAGAATCGCGTGCGAAATAAGTCAATATCCATTACTTCATAGCCAAGCTCTTCCGCTATACTTGCTAAAAGCTCTCCCGTACGAATTAAAATCCTAAAGAAAGAAGCCTGATCTCCGACGACATAAGCAAGCTGGGCACCCGGTGCTAAAACTCGTTTTAATTCTTCTAAGTGACGCGCCATACCTCCAAAATACAATCTCACTACTCGAGCATAGAGTTTTTCAAATCCCGACGTCTTTTCCAACTCTATCCGACGAGCCTCTATCCGGTCCGCCAACTCTTGTATGCGTTCATTATCCTCAACCCAGCTCTCGTCTGTATCTGCTTTATACACCGCTCTAGTATTGGACCGAAGCAATCTCTGCTTTTGTCGGCGCAGATCGGCACGATCATTTATATAACCAAGTAAAACAGATTCAAGACGAGTCGTTCTCGTATAATCTTTTTCATTGGGATACGGCGGTGAGGTTATAACAGCATCAAACATCAACGGCTCTAGGCAGGGATCTACGCTGCGGGAGTCCGTAAGTTTTACTAGCGATGGTACACCTCTGTAACGCTTGATCTGGGTATGGCATAAATCATTAGCCATGTCTTTTATACCCTTTAACCAAGGTGCAATAACCGGAGCATCTTCTTTCGGCTTTCCAACCCCAACTTCTGGACCAAAGCGCAAATTACTGATACTGTAAACTAGCTGTTTAGCAAGTGCTAGCCTTTCATGTGCAATTAGATGTTTATCTGAGTTTTTATTTAAGGTATTTATGAGTGTAAGAGCTTTATGGAGTGGTTTCGGGCTTATGGAGTTTTTGATGAGCAGCGATTCTAATTGGGGAGTTAAGGGTTTCAGATTCGTTTCTTTGCCGTTGACAAAAGGCTTAAAAATAGGATCGTCTTCGATGCCTTCTTTTTCTAGTTCAGCTTCTACTTCTTCAGCAACACCCTTAGCATGTTTAACAAGCTTCTCGGGATCTATATCCCATGCTACCTTAGTTTGAGCGAAGAACTGCACCACAGGATTGGCCTCTAAGCCCGCACTGGGAATACCATTCTTCTTGCACTCCACCAGGGTTGTTCCCGTACCACAAAATGGATCCAAGACCCAGTGGTGCTTTGTCAAGCCAAACCTTTCGATATAGCGGCGAACCAAGTGAGGCGGATAGGAAAGAACAAACCGATACCATTCGTGGACGGGCAGATCTTCCTCGTAAATTCGATTTAATTCTTCCCCGGCTTTAGTTTGCACTGCATATACCATCTCTCTACCTTTCTCAATCTTGGACTTCAGCCTCGTCTTCAACAGAAGAGCCGATTGTTTCGCCGAGACTGTAAACGGGAGCCAATTCGCCGATCATATCACTCATCTTCTGTCTTTCAGACGAGTTTGCCAACAACTGATTGAAGTCCGCTAAACTCATTATGATTGCTTGAGATACATTGCGTCGTTTGACAATATATCTAGTCCGATTCTGGACGACTGAGTCTATTACCTGACCAAAGTTATTTTGCGCCTTGGTCGAAGCTATGACTTTTGTTTCCATAGAGTAAATGCCTCCTGATTAGTTGTTTTAGCTAATATAGTTAATTTATATAGCTATACGATATACCTCTGTCAAGGCCCTAATGGTAGAATCAGAAAGATAACCTCAGTCGCCTAGGATGAGTTGCGAAACGCCGCGTTGCACTCGGCAGCTAAAAACTAAGGACCGCCATGAACTCACTATTTCGCCTTCAAGCGCCCTCCGCGGCCGACTTGGACTCCTTCCACCAAGACGGCTACATCTTCTACCCGGACGTACTCAAAGACGAGGCACGGCACAGCCTGACCAGCGAAATCCTCGGCCTCGACTCGGTGCGCGGCTACCTCGACGCCTTGGACGAGAAATCCGCCGCGCCCCAGTCCTATTTCGTCCGCCCTTGGAACGACCGCGGCCCGTGCGGCGACCACCTCATCGACGATCCCTTTGTCACCGCGCTGCTGCAAGCCACCATCGGCCCCAACTACCACTTCTGCCACTCCGCCCTCAACCTCGCCCCACGCGGCATAGGCCCCATTCCCTTTCACCAAGACCATCACCACTGGAAGCACGAAAACCCCGTCAACCTCGCCGAGCGCGACAACTACTACATCCAAATTCTCTACTATCCCAACGGCTTCACACTCGGCGACCGCAACCTCAAGGTCATTCCCGGCAGCCACCTCGTCGCTCCGACCGCCGAGGCCACGCCGGAGCGCATGTTAGCCGGAGCATACGACGCAGAGGCTGGGCGCGAGCTAAAAGAGATGCGGCTCGCAGTGCCTCCGGGCAGCATGGTCTATATCAACGCGCGGATCTTCCACTCCGTCGAAGCCAAACCCGCGGACTCTCCCCAGCCCTATCGCATCTTCAACATCGACATCTTCAAAGAAGCCGGGCCGCCGCATCGCTATACGCAGGAGATCCCGCCCGAGTGGATTGAACGCGCCAGTCCCCAACGCAAAAAACTCTTTCTCCGCGAGCCTTATACAGAAGGATGTTGGACGGCCTGAGCACTTTTCGGCTAGGCATGGCAGCACTCGACTTAAGACATTACAATATCACCTTCCACTGTCTGCGGCGCACAGAAGTATGTGCGTCTTCGCTATAGGAGTTTGTCCATGAGAGTAGCCGCCATCGCCACCATCTACCATCCCAAGTCCCATGCCGACGTCATCGCCACCAAGTTTATGAAGGGTATGTCCACGGACGAGGGCCTAATGCCCCCGGAAGTGGACCTAGTGTCCCTGTACATCGACCACGTGCTGGAAAACGATATCGGCGTGGGCTTGGCCCAAGATTACGGGGTCCCCATCTATCCCAGCATCCGCCGCACCCTGCACGCCGGTGCCGCCAAGCTCGATGTAGATGCGGTGCTGCTCATCGGTGAGCACGGCGATTACCCCTGGAACGAGCGGGACCGCCACATGTACCCACGCCGCTATTTCTTCGAGCAAATCGCCGGCGTCTTTGCCGAGAGCGGCCGCTCAGTGCCCGTATTTTCAGACAAGCATTTCGCCTATGACTTTAGGGACGCTCAGTGGATGTGGGATCGGGCAGAAGAACTGGGCATCCCG
>JAJDYK010000220.1 GCA_022825185.1 Candidatus Latescibacterota bacterium
GCGCGGCGCAAGTCGAGGGAGCGATTGAAAAAGGCGTTGAAACGCAGGGTCTGTGCTTGGACGCCGCTAAAGTCGGCTTCTTTGCGGAAGTAGCTGCCGCCAAAGTCCGCGCGGGCAAAGGTCGCATTGGCGAAGTGGGCGGCTTGGGCGAAGGTGAAGTCAGCAAAATGAGCTTGGTTGGCGAAGGTGGCTCGGTTGAAGGAAACCTCCCCATCGGCGCGGGCCGCTGCAAAATCGGTTGTGGCGAGAAACTGGTTCCGCCAGAAGAGGGCGCGTTCGGCAAAGCGGGCACCGGCAAAAGAAGCAGGGCCATTCCAACGGGCGTCCTTGAAGGAAGCGACACCGGTGAAGCGGGCGTCGGTAAAGTCGGCCTGACCGGCAAAGTGAGTGCCTTCAAAGTAAGCAGCGGTCGCAAAATGGGTACGAGCGAAGCGGGCGGCATCGGCGAAGCGGGCGTTGATAAACGAATTGGGGCCAGCGAAATCGCCGTCGGCAAAGTCGGCGTCGGCACCAAAGACCGCCTGTTTGAAGTTGAGGTGCTTGTCGGATCGGCTTGCGCGCAGGCCGAAGGCGCTGTGGAAATGGGCATTTATTAGTGAGAGACCACCGGCGAATGTGATACGCTCACCCTGCACCGGACTGAGGAAGACTACGTTGTTGAGAGTGACCTCGTCGCAGAAGAAGACGTCGTCGAAATGAAAAGAGGCGCGCACGGTGTCGATACTGGCAGTTGGGGCGTAGAGAGGGCCGACGACAGCGGTGGCGCGGAGGTGAATCGGCTCTTTGGCCCGTTGTAGGCGAGAGAGCAAGTCGGCCGCCGGAAGTAGGGCGTAGGTCTGGTCGGCGATAGTGGTGTCGGCGCGTTCGGCGCGTGCGCCGAATGGTATTAGGAGAAGGCAGCAAAGCGCCCACAGGGGGGAGATCATCAGCTTTGGGCGGCGGTGTACTGCTTCAAATGATCTTCGTGAATGGTTATCGGATAGATTTTGCGCAGGCTACGCACGTATTCGACGTAGCGGTTCTGAGCTTTGTCGATGAGCACGTAGGCCCGGGCGCGTCGTTCTGAGTCTTCAGTATAGGGGATGTGTTCGCGTTGGCGGTCCAGGACTTTGAAAACCGAATAGCCTCGCTGGGTGCGGACTGGGCCGCCCACTTGGCCGACCGCGAGGTCTTGGGCCAAGTCGGAGACGCCGGGGAAGAATTGCTCGGTGTAGATATTGAAATTGATGCGTCCGTTGTGGTGGAGGGCTTCGGCGCGTTCACTGTGACGCACGGCGAGGGTTTCGGCCTCGGCTTCAGTGGCTTGTGCTAGCTCAGTAAACAGATGCTGAGCTAGCGAGTCGCTGGAGACCAGAATTTCGATGGCGACGGTGGTCGTGGGTTTGGTGAATTTCTCCGGGTGCTCGTCATAGAAGGTGCGAGCCTCTTCTGGGGTGACCGACAGGTGCTGGTCAACCATGATCTTGCGGAGGCCGGTTACCATAAGTTCTTGGCGTTTGGCGGCGATGCTGGCGCGGAACTCGGGGTCTTGATCTAGTCCGGCGTTGATGATTTCAGACATGAACAGGTGTTCGGGGATGACCCGGCGGTTGAGCAAGTCCGCGGCGCGCTCGGTGTCGATCAGCATTTGCGGCGCTATTCTCATCTGGCGGATGGTCTCGACGAATGTTCTCAAGCCGATGGGGTCTCCTTTGCCAAAGGTGCAGACAGGTAAGTCCGCGTCGTCCTCGGTGGGGGTGAACTCCTCGCCAGTGAACTGACTTATGCGCTCGGCCAATAGGGCGAGGTTCTGCAACTGCGGTTGGGGATGGTAAACGCCCCGCAGCGAATCGAGCATGGTTTGCAGACGCTGGTTGCGCTGGGCGATGAGCAATTCTTCGCGGATGCGGTCCTCGGAGGCTTCGAGCGGTGCCGGGATTTCGTCGAGCACGGTGAAGATGGCAAACTTTTGTTCGCGGGCGACGAGCATCGACACCGGCGGGGCAATTTCGCCGATTTCTAGGTCGGCTACTTCGGCTGCGACTTCGGGCATGAGTTGGTCGCGCAACTGGTACAGCCCGGTATCGCCGCCGCGCTCGGCGCTTTCGCGATGGACCGAGTGGGTGCGGGCTAGTTGGTGAAAATCGGCACCATCTTGAAGCTGCTGGTAGAGGGCGTTGGCTTCTTCTTCGGTATCGACCATGATGCCGCCGAGGCGGATTGAGCGGTCGCGGCGGGTTGCGCGATAGTGGGCATCGACCATTTCCTCGGTGATGTTCAGCTTGCTGATGATTTCTCGTTGCTCGTAGAGACGCAAGATGCGCGAGCGTTCGTAGTTGGTCAGCTCGTCGATAAACCAGGTCATATTTTCGATGTTGGACGCCTGGGCTTCTTGTAGGAGTAATTCCTTGTCGATCAGGCTGTTGAGCAGATTGCGGGCGACGGCCAGTGGCGTGTCCCCTTCGCGCATACCTTCGGGGATCAGGGAAGAGAATTCGGCGAACTCAGCCGCAGTAATCGGCTTGTCGCCGACCTCGGCAACGACGAGTTCGCCCGGCGAGGACGGCGATTGCTGCTGACTTTCGCAGGCGGCGAAGAGCCAACTGAATAAGAGCAAGGCGTTGAGATGCTTCATTTTCATGGTACTGGGCTACTCCTAATTTTGAGAAAAAGAAAAAACGAATATAAAGAAAAAGGGGGGGAATGAAAGTAAAGCGCTGGGGCGATAGGATGAGGCAGGGTTTGCAAGATGCTTGCGGCGTTAAGGGCTATTGATTATAAATAGTTGGCCAACTAGGAGATTGCGCAGTGGTAGGCGGCACATAATGCCTTTAATAATAAAGAACTTATTGCATTTTCGAATCTGAACTCACTTATCGACAAACTTTTGCCTATGAAACGCGCCAGCGTATATGCTCTCTTATTGTGCCTACTCGGAGGCTGGTCGGCTGCTGCTGAAGTTGTGATCGTCGGCGGCGAAGGCGGTCTGGATTGGGTCAGCGGTGGTGGGGAGATTCAAGCTACGGTCATCCGCAGCGCGACTTCGGTGGAAAATACCAACGCGCCCGGCGGGGTCATCGACTTCAATGCCGAGGGGTTCAGAAATTGGATTTTTCCCCAGCGCGCTGATACTACGCTCAATATCGCCGTCGGTGCTAATTCCGAAGCCCGCGGCGGCTCGATCACCTCGCCCAATACCATCAATATCCGGCCGGAATTGCCCAGTATCATCGACAATGATGGCGAGACGGCGCTGGATTTGCGCGCTAGTGCTGGTGGCCAGAGCGCGCGCGTGTTGGGCATTATCATCGATCTGGACTTAGGGGCCCGCTTCGGGATCAATCGCTTCAAGTTTTTTCCCCGCAATGCCGACCCGGCGTTTCCCGCTCCGGCATTTCCATACCAGAACGATTTTATGCGCGCCTTCGAGATATTTATCAATGACGGTACACCCGAGACTCAGCGAGAGGGAGTGCCCATCCGCGAGACTGTGGTGCTAGTCAACCAAAACGAAGACCCGGTAGTTGACGTGCGGATCCCGCCCCAGTACGTGCGATTCGTAAGGCTCAAGTCGCTGACGTCAACGGGCTTTGACTTGGCTGAGTTTCAAGTCTTTGGCACAGGCTTTGTGCCCGAGGCCACATATATCTCCAATGTCTTTGACTTCGGCGACCTGTCGCTGTTTGGAACGCTGCGCTGGGTCGAGCAGAAGGCGGGCGACAGTGGACTATCTCGGGTCTCGATCCGCACCCGTACTGGCAACGACCCGCAGCCGGTCGAATACAACAAAATTCGCCCGGGCGAGCAGATCTTCCGCTTGGGCGGTGGGTCCAGACAGACGGGGACCACGGCCCGTGGCGACGAAGTGCCGTGGAAATTCGCCGCTGATGTCGAGGATGAAGAGTTGAAAACCTTGGTTGAGACGGTGCTCGACAACGAGGATGTCGATTTGCGCGAGGCACTGCAGATATTCAAGGATCTGTCGCTGGAGCAGCAGGAGCAGATCTCGCTGACGGCCACTGACTTCGGCCGGCTGCGCAATGAAGACAAGGGCAATATCCGCAACGACGTGACCAACTGGAGCGCGTGGTCGCCGCCTTATCCGGTCAGCGCGCTGGTTGAGTCGGACGCCGATTTGGCCGATGCATTACAAGGGGTGCCGGTGGTTTCGCCGAGTCCGCGGCGCTATTTTCAGTTCGCGATTGAGTTCTCTAGCGACGAGTTCGAGTCGGCTACCGGCGTCGGGGGGATTTCCTTTGAGGTGCTGCCTTCGCCTTTTGCCGAGGAGTTGATCGCCGAGATCGTCCCGCGCCAAGCGGCGCTGGGCGAAAAAACGGACTTTACCCTTGCCGTGTTGAGCAAACTTCGCCCGGGACTCGACCGCGGCTTCAATCGGCTACAGATTGATACCCCGCTCAAGGTCGAAAACGTGGGGCTGATAGAGGTCCGGCAGTCGGACGGCACAACGACTGAGGCCGACTTCAGCGGTGCGGCACTCGACCAGTTGCCGCTCCAGCGCGGCGACTTTGCGGTGGTTGAAACCACTGACAACAGCTTCATTTTTGAGTTCCCAATGGTCGCCGAGGATGGCACTGAGGTGCGGGTGACCTTCGACAACGCGGTGCTGCGCTTCGGCACGACCTTTACGACGCGGGCGTTCAATTCGGGCGAGGAAGTGCAGATCGCCCAAGATGTGGTGTCGGGTAATGCCGCCGATCTGGGTGAAGCCGATCCGGACTTGCAGCCTTTGGGTACGCCTTTCAGCGGGAACCTTTCGGTGGCCGTGCCGATCGTCGGCGACTTGCTGGTCAACGTGCATGCGGTCCCCGGGGCCTTTAGCCCCAATGGGGATGGCATAAACGACCAAGCTACGATCCAGTACGACATCACCAATATCGCTCGACCAACCGATGTAGAAATCGTGGTGCGCGACTTGGCAGGGCGCCCGGTGCGGCAGCTCTACCGCGGACTCGACAGCAGCGGACGCCACGTTCGTCCTTGGGATGGCAAAAACGACGCCGGGGAGGCAGTGCCGCCAGGCAACTATCTGTTCAGCGTGACGCTGGACGCTGGTACTGGCCAGGAACGCGGCGTCGGCATGGTCAGCTTGGCTTATTGAGGAACTATGGAACGAGGGAGAGCAGTGTTGAAAGCGATGCGAAGTCTTGCAGTGATCGGCGCTCTACTTGGCCTAACTCCGGCGCATGGGCAGGAGGACTACCAGAGTCGGTTAGGGGTACAGCGCGGCGGTGCGGTCAGTTTTGAGCCTATTGGCCCAGGCGTAATATTTGGCGCACTCGACCCGACGGTCAAAAAGTGGTACGTGCCGCAGGAACTCTTCGTGGACTACGGTTGGCGTCAGTGGGAGTACTCCAACTACGCCCGCACCCCGTATGAGCGCTACGTCAACACCACCCGCGAGGGCGACTACTTCTACGATGTGTACGGCAACTTCACCACCCATGGTTGGCTGATCTACGACTGGCGTCAGGATCAACCGTTGCCCTTGGGCAGTGGCATCTTCCAGGGTTCGCGATTTAATACTTGGTTCAACGCGGTGACCATCAGCGGCGATTCGCAGGGTCAGTACAACTACGCGATCACGGTGGGCGACCGGATTCGCACGACGCTGACGCCGATGACGTTTTCCAAGCCGGACTTCAACGGGGTGCAGATCGACTTTGCCTCGGACAAGTACCAGGCGACGATTCTCGCCTCGCGCATTAGTGAGCCGATTCGCGGGTCCTCGCAGGGCCTCGGCGGCAGCACTGAGCCGGTTTCTCAGACTAATACGACCTCGATGTTTGGTGGGCGGGCGACGTTCCAGGTCGGCGACTTCATCACACTGGGGGCCACACTAGTCGATGCCCGCAACGCCAATACCACCCTCGATCT
>JAJDYK010000114.1 GCA_022825185.1 Candidatus Latescibacterota bacterium
GGGGATCTCGCCGGGCACTTCAATTTCGGGCAGATAGAGAAACTGCCAGCCCGCTAGCTGGGCGCGGTAGCTCAAATCGAGGTCTTCGGTGAGCGTGTCGTGCTGCCAGCCGCCGGCGTCGTAGATGGCCTTTTTGCGCCAAATCCCCCCGGTGCCGTTGAAGTTGAAGAAGCGACCCGAGCGGTTGCGGGCCGTGTGTTCGACGACGAAGTGGCCGTCGAGGAAGATCGACTGGATGCGCGTCAGGAGCGAGTAGGAGCGGTTGAGGTGTCCCCAACGCATCTGCACCATGCCGATGGAATCGTCGGTAAAGTAGTGAATGGCTCGCTGTAGGATGTCGGGAGTGGGCACGAAATCGGCGTCGAGCACCAACACAAATTCGCCTTGGGCGCGCTCTAGCCCCGCAGCCAGTGCCCCGGCCTTAAAGCCGTGGCGATTGGTGCGGCCGAGGTACTCGATATTCAGCCCTTGGGCCGCTAGCCGTGCGACCCCTTCTCGCGCCTTGTCGCGGGTTTCGTCCTGCGAGTCGTCGAGGACTTGGATTTGCAGGCGGTCGCGGGGATAGTCGATCTGGCCCACGGCCTCTAGCAGGCGCTCGACCACGTGATATTCGTTGTAGAGCGGTAGTTGGATCGTGACGAAGGGCAACTCGGCAAAGCGGTCAGGCTGGGGAACTGGGGTTGGGTGATGCCGATAAAACAGGCGCAGTAGCTGGTAGCGGTGGAGGCCGTAAACCCCTAAAACGGCGATGATGATGCTGTACAACACCAGACAGAGTACTTCCCAGAAACTCATATCGCTTTCCACGCTTAGGCATTGATGCCGCAGCACTTTTTGTACTTCTTGCCGCTGCCGCAGGGGCAGGGGGCGTTGCGCCCGACCTTGGGCTGTTCGCGGACGACCGGCTGGCGCGCGGCTTGGGCTTGCCCCTCGCTGCTACCGCCGCCCGAGCCGCGCAGTTGCGCGGGCTGGCCGGGTACGCCCGTCGGGGCTGGCCCGACGCCGCGAAAGCCCATGTTGGTAGCGTCTTGGTGAACCGCGTTGATGCGACTTGGCCGCCGCGCTGGCTCCAAAGCCTCGGTCCCGATGTCGATGCGTAGCTGGAAGAGGTTGCGCAGTGTCTCTTGGGCAATGCGGCCGATTAGGCTCTCAAACATGTCGTAGGCCCCCTTCTTGTATTCTATGAGGGGGTTTTTGCCGCCGACGCCGACAAAGCCGATCCCGTCCCTGAGTTCGTCGATCTCGTGGAGGTGTTCCTGCCAGCAAGTGTCGATGGTGCGCAGGGAGATGCCCTTTTCGACTTCGCGGAAAATCTCTTCGCCGACGACGTCAATGCGGCGCTGATAGGCTTCGCGCACAGTGGTGAGTAGCTGCTCGCGCAGACTATCGATGCTGGCGTGGGCGCGCTCGTCTTCGGAGATGGAATAGCCCAAAAAGAAGGTGCTGCCAAACTCGGTTTGCAGGCCCTCCCAATCCCACTCCTCTGCTAGGTCGTCTGCATCGACGTGCGAGGCCAAGATGCCTTCGACGCTCTCTTCGATCATTTCCGCGATTTGCTCGCGGGCGCTTTCTTGCTCTAGTAGGTCGCGGCGGCGATTGTAGATGACTTGGCGCTGCTGGTTCATGACGTCGTCGTAGTCGAGCACGTGCTTGCGCATCTCAAAGTTGCGGGCCTCGACCTTTTTTTGCGCCCGCTCAATCGACCGCGTGACCATGCCAGCCTCGATGACCTCGCCCTCTTCGGCCCCGAGCTTATCCATGACGGAGGCGATGCGCTCCGAGCCGAACAGCCGCATCAGGTCGTCTTCGAGCGACAGGTAGAAGCGCGAGGAACCAGGGTCGCCTTGGCGTCCCGCGCGACCGCGCAACTGGCGATCGATGCGCCGCGCTTCGTGGCGCTCGGTGCCGATGACCTGCAAGCCGCTGGGGTTTTCTTGCAGGTATTGGCGCAAGCCTTGGCCGACTGGCAGCTTGTCTTCGAGGGTGAGGGCGGACTCGACGATCTGGCGGTCGAGGTGGACGACCTTGGGCGCTAGCTTAATGTCCGTGCCGCGTCCGGCCATATTGGTGGCAATGGTGACTGCACCAGCTCGACCGGCTTCGGCGACGATTTGGGCTTCTTTGTCGTGGTGGCGGGCGTTGAGTAGCTGGTGCTTGATGCCGCGTCGGCTGAGCATTCGGCTGAGCAGTTCGGAGACCTCGACCGAGATGGTGCCTACTAGCACTGGCAGGCCGAGCTTGTACAGGCGGTCGATCTCCTCGATGATCGCGTTGTATTTCTCGCGCTTGGTGCGGAATATTTGGTCTTCTTGATCAAAGCGGCGAATCGGACGGTTGGTGGGGATGACGGATACGTCGAGCTTGTAGATCTCCCACAGTTCGCTGGCCTCGGTCTCGGCCGTGCCGGTCATACCGGCCAGCTTGTGGTACATGCGGAAGAGATTCTGCACGGTTATGGAGGCGACGGTGCGGGTTTCTTTCTCCAGCTTCACCCCTTCTTTTGCCTCTAGCGCTTGGTGTAGGCCATCGGCAAAGCGCCGACCGGGCTGCGGTCGGCCCGTAGCTTCATCGACAATGATCACCCGCCCGTCTTCGGAGACGAGGTACTGCACGTCCTTTTCGAACAGCGTATAGGCTTTCATTAGTTGATTAATGTTGTGCACCGCTTGACTTTTCTCGGCGTACGTGCGGTGCGCCTCCTCCTCCTTGCGGGCCTTGTCCTCGGCGCTCAGGTCCGGGTCGTTGCGAATTACATCAACCTCAATACTGATGTCGGGCATTACGAAGAGGGCCTGCTCATTGGGTGAGAGCAAGTCGCGCCCCTTCTCGGTTAGGTCGATGGTATTGGCCTTCTCATCGACGATGAAGTAGAGGTCCTCGTCAAGCTCGTTGAGGCGCTTATCGCGCATGTAGTCGGCCTCGATCCGGTTGATCAGCCGCTTGACGCCTTCTTCCTGTAGAATTTTGGATAGGCGGCGATTGGTCGGAGCGCCGCGAGTGGCCTTGAGCAGTGCAATCCCTGTGTCGTAGTCGTAATCTCCCGATTCCTTGCCCGCCTGCTCGGCCCCGGCGATGATCTTATTGACCAAGTTGGTCTGGGCCCTCATCAGCCGTTCCACGAGCGGGCGCATCTCTTTGTATTGATTGGTGGAGTCGGGGACGGCCCCGGAAAGAATGAGCGGGGTCCGCGCCTCGTCGATGAGGATCGAGTCGGCCTCATCGACGATGGCGTAGTTGAATTCGCGCTGCATCAGGTCTTCGAGCAGTACAGCCGTGTTGTCGCGGAGGTAATCAAAGCCAACTTGGCTGTGATTGGCGTACACAATATCGGCCTTGTACGCGGCTGTGTGGTCGGTCCGCTGCCAATGGAACTTCTCGGGCACGCCTTCAGGCGCTTGGAGTATATACGCCTCGGCACCAGTCTGAAATACGTCTTGGATAATGCCCACGGACATCCCCAAGAAATTGTAGATCGGCCCCATCCACATGGCGTCGCGCCGGGCGAGGTATTCGTTGTGGGTAACGAGGTGGACGCCGCGTTGGGGGATGGCGTTGAGGAAGAGGGGCATGGTCGCCACTAGGGTCTTGCCCTCACCGGTAGCCATTTCGGCGATCTTGCCTTGGTGCAGGGAGATGCCGCCGAAAATCTGCACGTCGTAGGGCACCATGTCCCACTCGACGGATTCGCCGGCGCGGTCCCACGTGCGGCCCAAGAGCCGGCGGCAGGTCTCGACGATCATGGCGAAGGCTTCGGGCATGATTTCTTCGAGAAAGGCCGCCTCCACGTCGCGGATGGCGTTGTCTAGCTCTCCGTACCGGTCGTTGAGCTGCTCGCGCTCTTCAGGTTCTAGATCGCCGCGCAGGCGCTCTTCGATGGCTTCGAGCTGCTGGCGGCTGTCCGCGTTGCGCGCCTGTAGGTCTTGGCGGAAGGTCGCGGTCTTGGCTTGGAGCTGGGCGTCGCTTAGAGATTGGTACGAAGCCGCTAGCTGAGTGATCTGGCTTACTTGTGGCAGCGTGCGCTTGAACTGGCGCGTCGCCTGCGAGCCAAGGAATTTTTTTACGAGCGAGTTGAGCATACTAAATCCTTTTAACTAGTACCGCGTCGCGGGCCTCTACACGTGGTCAACTCAGACGCTGAGTCCCTTCTGGCGCACGACGCCGTCGAGAACGCCATTGACGAACGCATAGGACTTATCGGTGCTGTAGGACTTGGCTAGTTCGACAGCTTCAAAAATGGAGACCCGGACGGGAATTTCTTCAATAAAGAGCATTTCGGCCAAGGCCAAGCGCAAAATTAAGCGATCGATGCGGGCGATGCGCTCCCAGCGCCAGTGCTGGACCCGGGCCGCGGCCAGTTCGTCCAGTTCGTCCGCGGGCTCGGCTGCGCGCTGCAAGAGTTCAGCCGCAAAGGATTGCACCTCTGGCGCGAGGTCAAAGCGCGCACAGAGCTGATCCAAGGCACCGAGTGAGTCGGTTGCCGCACTCTGTTTCCAGTACAGGGCCTGCAGGGCCACTTGACGGGCACCGTGGCGATTGTTGGGAGGTGCCTCGTCGCCCGAGGTTCCATCGCCAAAAAAATCGTCCTCGC
>JAJDYK010000131.1 GCA_022825185.1 Candidatus Latescibacterota bacterium
GGCCGTGGAAATTAGGTGCCCTTTGACTTGACCCAGCAGCATTAGGTGATGCGGAAGTAATCGACGAGAGCGCAGCGGCGCTGGCGGGTAAAGGTGCGCGGCGACGTCAGCCCCTCGCCCGTAGGCCCGGCAATGGAGTACGTCCCAAAGCCCTCGCCGCCCAAGCCAACCCCGGCGTAGGAAGGACCGTTCTTGACGAAAATGGTGGTATCCACGGCGCAGGCCATGTTGTGCATGTTTTCGATATTGCGCGAATGGATCACAGCCGTGTGCCCGTACCCGTGCTCGGAGATGACGGCCTCGCGGATGGCTTGGTCGATGTTGGGCACGCGCACGATCGGCAGAAAGGGCATCATCTGCTCCTCGCGCACAAAGACGTGGTTGGCATCCGTCTCGCCAATAAGCATGCGCAGCGACGAGTCGAGCCGCAGGCCGAGACGCTCGCCCAACACCGCGGCATCGCGCCCCACCAACTCGCGGTTGGCTACGAGATGTCCGTCCGGCCCATCGACAAAAGCCACCTGCGCGAGCGTCTCGACCTGCCGCGCATCGAGCTCGTATGCATTGTACTGGACCATCAGCCGCTTGAGCTCATCGGCAATGGAAGCGACGGCAAAGACCTGCTTCTCGCCGATGCAGAGAATGTTGTTGTCGAAGCCGCCCCCGTCGATAATGTCGCGTGCGGCCTTGGCCAAATCGGCCGTTTCATCGACGACCACCGGCGGATTGCCTGGGCCGGCGACGATGGCCTTTTTGGGGCTGCCCAGCGCGGCCTTGGCCACGCCTGGCCCGCCTGTGACCAGCAGCAGGCGGATGTTCGGGTGGTTGAACAACTCGTTGGCCGTCTCAATGGTCGGCGTTTCGACCGCGGTCACCAAGTTGGCCGGCCCGCCAGCCGCGACAATGGCTTGATTAATCAAGCCCACCGCAAACATGGAGACCTTTCTGCCCGCCGGATGTACGTTGAAGACGACCGAATTGCCCGCGGCGACAATGCAAATGGCGTTGTTGACCATCGTCGGCACGGGATGCGTCGATGGAGTGACCGCTCCGATGACCCCATAGGGAGCCATTTCTACTACTGTCAGCCCGTGGTCGCCGGTCCACGAAGTGGCCTCTAGATCTTCGACGCCGGGCGTGGTGTCGGCCGCGACTTGGTGCTTGATGATCTTGTCTTCCAATCGCCCCATACCCGTCTCGGCCAAAGCCCGCCGCGAAAATTCCTCGGCGTGGACGTGTGCCGTCTGCCGGAGGGCCTCGACGATTTTTTTGCGCTCCTCCAGAGACAAGGAGACCAACTGCTGCTGGGCGCGAGTCGCGCCTTGAACGGCCGCGTCAACCGTCGCGAAAACTCCAGTGTCCCCTCCCTCGCTGCCGTTCCCACCACTGACGACGCGCTGCACCACTTCTTCTACTATTTTGCGTACGTGTTCTTCGCTGACGTTTTGGGACACGCTTTTTTCCTCGCGTTTAATTCAATATGTAAGAATGGGGAAAATAGGCGGCCCCACTCTGAGCGTCAAGGTCATTTGACGGGCTGCCAACCCTGCCTTAAAGTTTGTGCAACTGCTGGAAAAACAAAGGAGAAAGACATGCGTATCATCCGCTTTATCGACGCTGACGACGCCGTCCGTTGGGGCCTCAAAGCCGAGGACGGCCAAGCCTCCGTCCTCACCGGCGATCTCTTCACAGAACTAGTGCCCACGGGCGAACAGGTAGCAGTCAAAAGGCTGCTCGCCCCGCTCGATCCGACCAACATTTTCTGCATTGGGCTAAACTACCGCGAGCACGCGGCCGAATCCGGTCTCGAGCCGCCCGAGCAGCCCGTCGTCTTTGCCAAGCCCACGAGCGCGGTCTGCGGCCCGGGCGACCCGATCCTGCTGCCAGCCTGCTGCAACCACGGCCCAGAAGTTGACTACGAGTGCGAGCTCGCGGTGGTTATCGGCAAGGCCGCCCGCAACGTGGCGCGGGCCGACGCCCTCAGCTACGTGCTCGGATACACGTGCGCCAACGACGTCTCAGCCCGCAAGTGGCAGCTAAACGGCGGCGGCGGCCAGTGGATTCGCGGCAAGGGCTTTGACACCTTCTGCCCCTTGGGGCCGGTACTGGTCACCGCCGACGAAATCCCCGACCCACAAACCCTCGGCATCCGCACGATCCTCAACGGCGAAACCATGCAAGACCACACCACCGGCGACATGATCTTCACAGTCGCCGAACTGATCGAATTCCTCAGCCAAGATACGACCTTGCTGCCGGGCACGGTCATCCTCACCGGCACCCCGCAGGGCGTGGGTTTTGCGCGCCAACCGCCCGTGTGGCTCGCGGCCGGCGACGAGGTCATCGTGGAAATAGACCAGATCGGCCAGTTGCAAAACCCGGTGGAAGCGGCCTAGCGTTTACTCTTCCTTGAACATTCCGAAGGCAAAGGCTTCGGGTAGTTCCTCGAAGATGATCTCCCCCTCTTCGTCGGTCTCCAACAACTGGGCCATGTAGTCGTACCACTCCTCTAGAACGGGAACTTGGCGGCTCTTGAGCCAGTCTTCCTCAGTCGGAGCGACCGCGTGGATAATGAGGTGATCGTCCAAGCGGTAGATGGCCATACTGACCTCGTTGTCGGCCATGCTGTCGGCGATTTCGGGCCACAGGTCGTCGTGGGCCTGTTTGTACTCGGCATACGCATTGGGGCGCAGCCGCATAGCTAAGCCAATCGAATACATAATGGTCTCCTTATCTAATTGTTAGGAATCGTGCGCCGTCTGGCGCAGATTGATTGATAAATATGCGGATAAATAAAGAGATATTCAGAAAATGACGTAAAGTTCTTTTTTTCTATTCTTAGCCATTTTTTCCTTGACAATATATCACCTTGAAACTGAAACTAAAAGGCAGTCAAAAACCGTGCAAAGCAAATTGCACATCACCATAGGAGAGGAGGGCCTCAAATAATGAATCTCTTCGCACATCGATCCTCGTGTAGTACTCTCAGGAGCCGACTCCCCGATGGGGGCGGCCATACGGTCCCACCAAAGATGGGGTCTACGAACAGCATCCGAGCGTTGCGCGTTCGTCCCAATCCCTAGGATACACGCACGACTCTTCAGGTTGTGTGCATCGGCTGGCTAAAACGCCCAGCCGAATCGGGAACTCACCTCGCATTCGCATCATCTTAAGCGATAGATTGCGCGTGCAAGGGCTTTCCCACGGGGTTTTCGGGACAGCGCTTTCGAGAAGGAGGGCACTTTTGCGTCCCGGAAACCGGCGATACATCGATTTCGATCCAGCCGCTTTCCAGCGGCTTTTTTGATGGCCGTGGCGCAAAAATGCTGCGGCTTTTTTCGTTTAATTTCGTCGAACTTCGCACCAATTGAAGATCTGGAGAGAAAACAACTCATGCGCAAAATCGAGCCAGAACGCATCAGGCGCGCGGCGCGCATTTACGCGAGCAACCAAGAGGCCAGCCGTGCGCTGGGTATTGCCCCGGGCAGTTTCAGCCGGCTCTGCCGGCTCTACAACATCGAGACCCCCTATGCGCGCAAGCGGCGGCGGCGCGAGGAGTTCGGCCGCCAGCGCGACGACGATCTCTTAGAAGACATCGACATCGACCTGCAAGAGATCGAGGCGCTAGAGGAGGTCCTCGACCTCAACTAATAGACATCGCATACTGCGCTCGGCCAGCGGGGAGTTGGTGGACGTTTTCGTCCGCTAGCTCTCCGCTTTTTTGTTTCAATCCACGCGCCGACTTTTATTAGGGTCTAAAAAGGAGGCGCTCATGCCTAGCGCGAAGTCGTTACAGCAGCTTTGTCGTCAAACTCTACCGCTGATGTTGCAGCAGGCGGATGGGCAGGAGATGATGGCGGCGGTGCGAGATGTAGTACAGACCGATCGCTGGAATTCGTTTGATCGCTTCGGCGACACGACTGCCACGCTAACGAGCCGCTACGAGGCCGCGGGCGCGACTGTGGAGGTCGAATCCATCCAGACCGGAGGGCGGTTGGGGTCGGGCCGGTGGATCATCCGCGAGGCCGCCGATGTCGCGGGCGCGACCGTGGATGTGGTGCATCCGATCACTGAGCGAATCCTGGATTGGCAGGAGAATCCCTGGCACGTCATCCAGTGGAGCGCGGCGACCCCGGCAGATGGTTTGCGGCTGCGGTTGGTGATTCTCGACCAAGTCGAAGACATCCAACGCCAGCCAACCGACGGGCTCGCAGGGGCTATTGTACTGACCAAGCTAGATCCGCGCGTCCACCTCGCTCTTTTAGCCACTAAAGGGGCTGCCGCCGTCATCACCGACCGGCCGGTGCCCAACCTGCCCAAGGCCGTGGCGTGGACCAAATTCGGGTGGGGCGCAATTCCCCTCGAACATGCGGCGGCGCAGTTGGTGGGCTTTGTGATCTCTGAGCAGCAAGGGAAGCGGTTGCGGCGGCTGGCGCAGCAGCACAGCCCCCTAACTCTGCACGTACGAGCCGACATCCGCAAATACGTCGGCAGCCACGACGTGGTCAGCGGCATCATCGAGGGAGCCGGCGATCCCCAGGACGAAGTGTGGGCCATCGCGCATAGCGCCGAGCCGGGGGCCATCGACAACGCTTCGGGCGTGGCTACTACCCTAGAGATCGCCCGCGTGCTCGAAGGGCTTATCCGCGCGGGCAAACTCGCGCGTCCCAAGCGCACCATTCGCCTGCTCAACGCCTATGAATGCTACGGGTTCTTCGCCTATCTAGAACGGGTGCGGCGCTTGCAGACCCCGTTGGCCGGCGTGTGTATCGACACGATCGGCTCCCAGCCTGCCGTCTGCGATGGCCGGCTAGAGTGGCACGCGACAATCCCCATGTCGGCCGGTTTCGTCGATCGAATTGGCGAGGCCATCTTGCGGGCCGGGGTGCGGCAACACAAGCCCGGCTATCGCGTGCATCTAGCGCGATTCATGTCCACGTCTGACACCTTGATCGGCGATCCCCAGTACGGATTTCCCTGTCCTTGGATCACTACGCATCACCGCAAGAGCGGGCGCGGCTTCGACGCCTACCACTCTTCGGCTGACGTGGAGGCACTGCTCAGCCCGCAGGGACTGGAGACCTGCGCGGCCTCGACAGCGGCCTATTTGTATTACTTGGCCGACATGGGCAGCCGCGAAGTGGGGGAGTTGGTCCGCACCGAGACTCAGCATTTTCTCTCCGTATTGCAAAAGAACAAGCGGCCCCGAGCCGAAGCCGAGTACGTGCGCGAGGCCCACAGCCGCAGCGTGCGGCGGCTCGCGCGCTGGCTCTGGGGCGGCCGTCGGCGCGAAATCTTGGTGGCCATGGACGATAGCGAGCGGCAAGTGGCGGAAGCAGCAACCGAGGCCGCACGGTCGGACAAGCAAGCGCGGCGCACGGCCCAAGCGCGGCTGGTACCGCGCCGCACAGCCGTACTCGCGCCCACCCCCGAAAACACGCCATCCGCGATCAACGCGCGCATCTCGGCCGCAAAGCTGCCGCAGTGGGCGCTGTTTTGGGCCGACGGACGCCGAAATTTGGGCGAAATCGCCGAGTGCATCGCCTGCGAGGAAGCCGACTATCCAGCCGGGCCGCGAACGGAAGGTCCCGTCGCCGTTGATCGAGTGTACGAGTACTTCGCAGCACACGCCGAATTGGGCTACGCCGAGTTGACTGACCCGGCTGACATGATCAGCCGTCAGGAGTTAGTGCGGGATTTGCGCCGCTTGGGCGTCACCCCAGGCATGGACCTAATGGTCCACAGCTCCCTCTCGGCCATCGGCTTTGTCGCGGGCGGTGCCGAAACTGTCGTCGATGCGCTCTTGCAGGCGGTCGGCAAGCGCGGCACCCTACTGGCACCTTCGTTCAACCACCGCGCGGCGAAAGTCTTCAACCCGCTGACCACGCCCACCACCAACGGTACCATCCCAAACGCGCTGTGGCGGCGCACCGAGGCCGAGCGCAGCATGCATCCCACCCACGCGGTAGCGGCGATTGGGCCACGTGCTAGCTACTATTGCCAAGGTCATCTCGAAGCTGGGATCTGGGCGCAAGACAGCCCAATCGGCAAATTGGTCCACGACGGCGGCTACATTCTCGCGCTGGGCTCGACGCACGACACGAGCACGGCCTATCACGTGGCCGAGATGTCCGTGCCCTGCGGCTGCATTGAGTCTTTTGCAATTCCAGACCGCATCGTGCGCGACGACGGGACCGTAGAAGAGGTCTTGGGGCTGGCCTTTCGCAGCGGCCCCTGCCCGGTTCCAACCCACAAGCTGGACTCAACCCTCGACCGGAGGAAGTTGCAGCGGCGGGGTAAGGTCGGGCAGGCAGAATGCGAATTGGTGAAGGCCCACGACCTGTGGCAGGTGCGGCGCGAACACCTGCGGCGCGTTTGTCCCACCTGCACCGTTAAGCCCCAGACCGCGCGGTGAATAGATCGCTTCCCTCTCCGTATGGCCGGCACCTCCGGGGCAGCCAAGACGAGGGACTCACCGATGCCACAGGCCGCTCGCACCTGACGCTGCGCGGCTTTTGGGTCGGTGCGTTCCTCAGCTTCTTCCTGTCCATTGGCGCGCCCTACGCCAACATGGCGATGCGGGCGACCAACATGGCCTTCGACTTCAATACCCCGGGGGCCATCTTTCTGTTTTTGGTGCTGGTCGGCTTGCTCAACACGCTCTTCAAGCTCGCCGCCCGCGACTTCCGCCTAGCAGTGGGGCTAGCCCTGCTGGCCACGGGCGGCTTTTGCGGCTATTGGGCCAGCCGTGGCGCGGTCGATTGGTACTCGCCTGGTTTTTGGTTTGGTGCCTTCCTCGCCCTCTCTGCGCTGTGGAACGTGCCGGTGGTGCAGCGCGGGGGCACCCTCGCGCTCAACCGCGCCGAACTGGTGCTGGTGTACGCGATGCTGCTGGTCGTCTCCGCCCTCTGCACTATGGGGCTGACCCAGCAACTTTTGCCAGCTCTCACCGGCATTTTCTACTACGCCTCCCCAGCCAACCAATGGGCTGAAAAGCTCTTCCCGCTCTTTCCCTCGCAGCGCATCCTCGTCGATGACGGCACCGGCAACCGCGGCTTTTACGAGGGCGGTGCGCTCGCCGACATTCCCTACGCCACTTGGGTCGAGCCACTGTGTTGGTGGGCACTACTGCTCCTCTCGCTGTACGTGGCGATGGTATCGACGGCCGTGATCTTGCGCCGGCAGTGGGTCGAGCGCGAGCGGTTGGCCTATCCGCTGACCCAGCTCGGGGTGGCCATCGTGCAAGGTGAGCGCGGCACCGGACTGCTCAACGGCTTTCTCAAGCACGGTGCCCTGTGGTGGGGTGCAGCCGTGCCGCTCGCATACGGCAGCCTCAAGGCCCTGCACCAATACTACCCGTCTTTGCCCAACTTCGGCCTGATTTGGTCGGTACCCTTTATCGGTCAGCAGAACCTGCAAATCTGGATCAGCTTCGCGCTCGTGGGCTTTTCCTATCTCATCAGCACCCAAATAGCGGCCGGCATCTGGATTTTCTATTTGCTCTCCAAGGTCGAAGCCGAATTCCTCGCCCTATCCGGCCTCAAATCCACCAGCAAATTCGTCTATGGGGTCTCGTACGAGCCGCTCTTGGCCTATCAGGGCGGCGGCGCGCTCATCGCCATGGTGCTCTTGGGGCTGTGGACGGGGCGCGGCCACTTGCGGGACGTATGGCGCAAGGCCCTCAACCGCAATGCAAACATCGATGACGGCGACGAAATCATGTCCTATCGAGCGGCCGTACTCGGAGTAACTTTCGGCACCGGAGGCATTGCCGGCTGGCTGTGGCTGATGGGCACTCCGCTCTGGGTCGGCTCGCTCTTTGCAGCGGTGGCCCTATTGGTATTTATCGGCATCTCGCGGGTCGTGTGCGAGGCGGGCCTAGCGGCTGTGCGCTCGCCCATGATCGCCCCAGACCTCATCGTACAGGGCATTGGCTCGCAGACAATCGGTGCGACTGGCGTCTTCAACCTCTCCTTTGCTTACATCTGGTCGGCCGACATCCGCATATTCCTGCTGGCTATGGTCGCCAATGGCTTGAAGCTGATCCAAAACATGGACCGCCGCAGTCGGCGAGTCGTTTTCTGGGCGCTGGTGGCGGCCATCTTTATCGGCGTGACAGGCTCCTGCTGGATGGTCTTCCACCTCGCCTACAAGTACGGGGGCATCAACCTCGATAGCTGGCGCTTTCACGGCGGCCCATCGACCATCTACAACGCGGCACAGCGCGCGCTAGAGCCAGCCGGGGCCGACTGGTTGGGGCTGACATTTTTCGCTGGTGGAGCTGTGGTCATGGCCCTCTTGACTTGGGCGCGGCATCACGTCTTGTGGTGGCCCTTCCATCCAATCGGCTTCCCGATTGGCGCAAACTTCATGCTCGACAAAATCTGGGCTTGCGTGCTCTTGGCTTGGGCACTGAAGAAGCTGATCTTGCGTTTTGGCGGCGCGGCGCACTATCGGACGAGCCAGCATTTCTTCATGGGCCTGATCATGGGTGAGGCCCTGTGCAACGGGCTTTGGCTGATCATCGACTACTTCACCGGCAGAATTGGCAACGCCGTTTTCATTCTGGGGTGATCCCGCATTCCTTGACATTGCGGGAGGGTAGAGCTATCTCTTTTGCGCTATGAATAGACTCTTTTTCTGCCTCGCCGCAGCGCTCGTCGCCTGCGTTGGCCCCTTCGCCGGCAAGAAGGTTCCACCTTGGCTTGCAGCACCCCCCATGCTCAAAGCGACCTTCTCCAGTGAGGAGGCCGCCGCGCATCTGGTATGGCCCCCAGTGTCTTCTGCGAGCTTTCTCTACGGCGAAATCCAGCGCGCCACAGGAGGCGAGTTCGCGGCCATAGCGCGCGTGGAATCCGCAACCGACACCACCTATACAGACGTCGGCCTATTGGCTAACACCCAGTATAGCTACCGAGTCGTCAGCTTCTTCGGCGCAGACGAGACCGTACACGAGCTAATCAGCACGACGGTCGCGGGCGGGTTCCACCGCCGCACCGCAAGCTGGTCACTGGACAAAGGCACGGCTCCCACGCGACTGGCCATCAGCCGCAACGGTACGGTCTTTGCCGTCGGCGTGGGCACCGGGCGCGTCGAGCGCTTTGACCGCACGGGCCGCTCCTTGGACGCCTGGGTCTATACCACTGAGCCGCTGGCTCGTATGGAAACAAGCGCGCTGGACGGGCCGGCGCTGGCTCTCGACGACGAAGATCATCTCTACGTGGTGTACAACCTGCACCGCCCGGGCCAGAAGCCAGAGGCCTTTTGGGCAAAATTCGCCCCAGACGGTCGGCTGTTGTGGACGCGACCGCTCGCCGGGCTGTTCGCCCGCCACATCGTCATCGACGGCGATGCCATCTACATCGAAAGCATCAGCCAACTGCAGCTATTCGACCAAGCCGGCGAGCAGCAAATTCAGTACGCCATCCCGGCCCTGTTGGTGGCTAGTCTGCGGCTTTGGCAAGGGCGCTTCGCCGCGTTGATCGAGCCGTTGGCCCTGCGCACCGACGATTGGCAGGCACCTCGGCTAGTCGTGTACGACAACCCACAGCGCGCCGCGGCCAGCCGCGTCATCGGCCGCGATCCCAAATCGCATCAGGACCGCGGCAACGGGCTTTTGCTGCGGCCCACCGATTTTGCCGTCGATGAAGCGGCCGACCGGGCTTTCGTGGTCAATGCCGGCCACAGCCGCATCGAGGTTTTCCAGCGCGGTGTCTATCTGACGCGATGGGGTGAGAAAGGCGGTGGCGACAACCAATTCCGCTTCACAGGCCGCCTCCAAGTCGTCGTCGATATGGCCACTGGTGAAGAGGGCGAGCGCGAGGTGGTGGCCGGCGGTATCGCCCGCGACGCCGAAGGGTTCATTTACGTGGCCGATACCTTCAACGATCGAATTCAGAAGTTCCAACCATGAAAGCTGTGCTCGCATTCCTATTGCTGGCCTTGCTGTGTAGCGAGGGCCAAGCCCAGCGCCAAGATAAGCGGACGTACAATCTCTGGACCAAAGAGAAGATCCGCTATCTCAACGCCAAGGTCACCATCAATCCCTACAATCCGCAACTGCGCGTCCTCCTCGCCAACGCGTATTTTGACGACGGGCAAAAATACGAAGCCAAAAGGCTACTACTTGAGGCATTGGAACTCGACCCCGACTACGCCGAGGCGCATTGCAATCTCGCAGTCATGCTCCACGGCCAGGGATACGAGCGCGAGGCCAAGCACCACTACGAAGAAGCCCTGCGGCTGGACTCGCTAATGGTCGAAGCCATGGCTGGACTGGGAACCTTGCTCTGCCGCACCGAGCGCCAAGTCGAGGGCCTTGAATACCTCGAAAAAGTCATCGCAATCCAGCCCGATCACGTCAACGCTCGCTTCAACATGGCCGTGGCGTATCACAAGGTCGGCGATTTCAAAAAATCCATCGAACACCTAGAGACCTTGCTGAAGGTCGATTTCAATTATCGCGGTGCGCGCCGCGCACTGGCCCGCGCTTATTACAGCCTCGGAATTTTGCGGCTGCAAGCCGAACAGCCCGAGTTGGCACTCCCCGTGCTGACCAAGGCCGTCGAGTACGAGCAAGACAACGAAAGCATGTTCTTCGCCAAGGGCCTCGCCCACCTCGACAGCGGCGACCTCACTGGAGCCGAAGCGGCCTTCAAGCAGGTCATCGCATTGTCCGGCGATCACATCCCCGCCCTGCACAACCTCGGCGTAATATGCGAAAAAACCGAGCGATACGCGGAAGCCGTCCAATACTACGACAAAGTCCAGCAGCTAGCCCCACATCTATCGACGATCGATGCGGTTAAACACGCCTCGTACGACGTGAATTACCTGACCGAATGAGTTTGACTTTTGCTCGGTTAAAGCGTACACTTGACACTTTTTGCACAGCCGCTCTAGCGGCTACTTTTTCCGTGGCGCGCAAAACGTCACTATCATCTCCTTTAGGCGAGAGCAATGGCCAAAGAAGAAGCAATCGAAGTCCAAGCAGTGGTCAAAGAAGCCCTGCCCAACGGCTACTTCAAGTGCGAGATGGAAAATAGCCACGAGATTATGGCCCACGTCTCCGGCAAGATGCGTAAGTACTACATTCGCGTACTGCCGGGCGACCAAGTCACCGTGGCCCTTTCGCCCTATGATTTGAGCCGCGGACGCATCACTTTCCGCAATCGCTGAGACGCCGCACGCTCACCCAAGCGCCGTCTCGACGAGCCTCACACCCGACGAAGGTCACATGGAGAGGAACCAGACCAGTACGCATCGGGCTTGGCCCTTCCAAGAGGCGGCACAGATCGTCAAGCAGCGCCGGCCCAGCGGAGACCGCCCGGTACTATTTGAGACCGGCTTTGGCCCCAGCGGCTTCCCCCATCTAGGTCACTTTTCAGAAGGCGTCCGCACCTCTTGGGTGCGCAATGCCTGTGAACACCTCTACGGACTAAAGACCCGCCTACTCTGCTTCAGCGACGACATGGACGCCCTGCGCAAGGTGCCTAGCAACTTTCCGCAGCCCGACATGCTCGCCGCCCACCTCGGCAAACCCGTACACGCCATCCCCGATCCTTTTGGTTCCTGTGCGAGTTTTGGCGACCACATGAACGCCAAGCTGTGCGAGTTTTTCGACGCGTCCGGCTTCGACTACGAGTTTCAAAGCTCACGCGAAGCCTACGTGCGCGGCGACTTCGACGAAGGGCTGTCGATTCTCCTCGACAAAGCTGAAGAAGTTCGCCAGATCATCGTGCCGACGCTGCGCGAACAAAATCGCCAGCACTGGTCGCCCTTCTTCCCGATTTGTACCAAGTGTGGCTCGATCATGGCCACGCGGGTCACCGCCTACCACCCCAGCCGGAACACCGTGAGTTTCACCTGCGACCTCAATACCGACCACTACACCGGATGCGGCGCAAGCGGCGAACAGTCCGTGCTCGGCGGCAACGCCAAGGTGGGCTGGAAAGTCGATTGGGCGCTGCGCTGGTACGCCTACGAGGTCGATTACGAAATGTACGGCAAAGATCTCATCGACTCGGTTCGCCAGTCCTCTCGCATCGTCCGCCTGATGGGCAAGCAGCCGCCAGTCGGCTTGTGCTTTGAGTTTTTTCTCGACGAGGAAGGGCGCAAGGTAGCGAGCAGCACCGGCCGCATGGGGGTGACGGTGGATGCGTGGAAAAAGTACGCGCCCATAGAATCCCTGCTCTTCTTCCTCTTCCAAAATCCCAAGCGAGCCAAGCGGCTGCACTGGGACATCGTCCCCAAGTGCGTTGACGATTATCTCGATGCGTTGCGGAACTATCCCGATGTGGCAGAGACAGAGCGCCCCGAGCAGGCCCTGTGGCACATCGGCGACCGAGGTAAAGACGTGCCCGAGTACGCGTCCCGGGTCAACTTCTCGACCGTCAACAATCTAATCGCCGCCTTGGGAATGGATTCGGTCGCAGTGTTGGGGGAATATCTGGCGCGCTACGACGCGCAGGCTGCTACTCATCCGCAGGTGACGCAGGAATTGGTGGAGAAGGGACTTAACTACTACCGGGACGTGGTGTTACCCAACAAGCAGTTTCGCCCGCCCACGGACGAGGAGCGAGCGCTCCTAGGACAGTTGGCCGAGCGGCTGAGCGCGGCCAATGGGGCCACCGAGGAAGAATTGCAGGCCATACCTTTCGACTTGGCCCGCGAGGCCGAAATCCCTCCCAAGGAGTTGTTTCGGATGTTTTACGAGGTGGTACTTGGGCAGGAGCGAGGGCCGCGATTTGGGTCGCTCGTGCAGCTAGTGGGGAAGGAACAGGTGGTGAAGATGGTGCGGGAGAAAGCATAGCGCATACAGGATTTTCGCCGATAATTGCGAGGGTGCGGTAGGTGCCGCGCCCTCTTTTTTTGCGGAGCGAACCGTGGCAGAACAACAAGACCTTTTTTCCGAAATCATGCCGCCGGCCAAGCCCCGGCATGTCGAGCGAATGCAGCAGGTGCAAGAGGGGCTGCCCGCACAGCTTTTTTTAGGGACGACGAGTTGGTCGAATGAGGATTGGGAAGGGCTGATCTACCCAGAAGGCTGCGCCGCGGCCGACTACATCGAGCACTATGCTAAAGTCTTCAGGAGCGTGGAGATCGACTCGACTTGGTACCGAGTGCCAACGCCAAAAGCAATAGAAGGATGGCTGCGGCGGACGCCTCCGCACTTCCGCTTTACCGCCAAAATTCCCCGCGTGATCAGCCACGAAAAAATGCTCGTGGACTGCATGGGGGAAATGGAGGAATTTCTCGAAGCAATGGCCCCGTTGGGCGAGCGGTTGGGGCCGCTGCTGATGCAGTTTCCATACATTGCGCGGGGACAGGACGCGCACGAAAACGAGTACGGCAGCGCATTCACCGAGCGCCTAGCAGAGTTTTTACCGCAGCTCCCTACGAGCGAGTTCCGCTTTGCGGTGGAAGTGCGCAACGGGAGTTGGCTGCGGGCGGAACTGTTAGACCTGCTGCGCGAACACGGAGTGGCGCTCGTGTTGAACAACTACTACACCATGCTAGGCTTAGCGGAGACCCTCAACCGCGTCGATCCCGTAACGGCTGACTTTCTCTACGTGCGCTTTTTGGGCGACCGCAAAAAGATGGACGCCTACGTCGAAGAGCGGATTCGCAAGGGCGAGCAGGAACGGCATTGGGACCGCCTCGTCTGGGACCGCGCCGCCGAGACCCAGCAGTGGGCGCGGCAAGTCCGGGAGTTGGCCAAGGCCGCACCAGAGCGGCCCATGTACGTATTTTTCAACAACCACTACGCCGGGTACGCGCCCGGTTCACTCGGCCTCTTTGCCCAGGCGTGGAAGGAATGAGAACAGAGCTCACCTCTCAACGAAAGCCTGCGCCTCTATTCGGGCAACGCGATTTGGGGATCGTCGGGATCGGGACGGTAGAGGAGCTGCGTGTTGCCCAAGAGATGTGGCTCGGTAGCGACGGCAAGACTCCCGCCTTGATCGGAACTAGTACTTCCCTTTACTGACCATCGGCAACGCCGGGCAGGGTCGAAGTGCTGAACAGACCGCCATCGACATCGAGCGCGACTCCGGTCAAAAAGGACGATTCTTCGGCGAGGAAAAACAGAATGGCGTTGACGACATCGTCCTCGGTGGGGTTGCGGCCGAGCGGGATGTCCGCCGCCGTCGCGGCGAGGATCGCTTCGTTGGCCGCGCCGGTCGCCTGTCGTTTGTAGGCGAGCACGTCTTGGCCCATACCGGTGGTCGGGACGCCGACCGGACAAACGCAGTTGACGGTGACGCCGTCGGGGGCTAATTCGCCGGCCAGCGCCTTGCTCAGGCCGACGACTCCGGCCTTGGCAGCGCAATAGGAGGCAATCAGCGGAAAGCCTATCTTGGACACGTCCGAACCGATATTGACGATGCGGCCGCGCTGACCACTTTGGCGCAGCAGCGGGGCCGCGGCCTGGCAGCAGAGGAAAACCCCTTTGAGGTCAATGTCGATGCCCCGGTCCCAATCCGCTTCAGTAGTTTCTGCCAAGGAGCCAAAGTGGATGACACCGGCGGAATTGACGAGAGTGTCCAAGCCTCCGAAGTGCGTTTGGCAGGCGGCTACGGCCTGTTGGACGGATGTCGGCGAAGCGACATCAAGCACTAGGGGTAGCACGCGGTCGCTGTACAATTCGTCGGCTGCCGCCCGCAGTTTTTCGCCGTCGATATCGGCGATGGCGACCTGGGCACCTTGGGCGAGCAGGGCCTTGGCAGTACCTAGGCCAAAGCCGCTGGCCCCGCCGGTGATTAGCGCGCGTCTAGGTTTCAACGTGATACTTCTCTACGAAAGCCTGCGCCTCTATTCGGGCAGCGTGACTTGGGGATCGTCGGGGTCGGGTCGGTAGAGGAGCAGGGTGTTGCCCAAGACTTGCACTAGGTGTGACTCGGTAGCGGCGGCAAGCTGCTCGCCAGCTTCGCGGCGGTCGAGAGGGATGTTGCGCTCGCAGCGCACCTTGACCAACTCGCTGTTGGCATAGGCTTCGTTGAGCGAGCGTATAACGGCGGCGGAAAGCCCCTCTTTGCCCAAGTACACAGTCGGGCGCAGTGAGTTGCCTAGGCCGCGCAAGTAGCGGCGGTCTTTGCCGCGTAATTTAGTTGTGGGATTGGTCATTTAACCTTCCTTCGTCAAAACTTCTCTTTCTTTTCTCCGCCTTAGCATACAGACTCGTCAACATCCTGTCGAGTTGGAACGCTTTTTGCCGTTGGACTTGGTATGTCTGCGAGCAAAAAGACGCTTCGGCGGCCCGCGCTGTGGACCGCTCTCGGATTCGGAACCGGCATTTTCTTGGGACGGGCCGTGGAGATAGGCTCAGTCGCAGCGGCGGTCCTGAGCGGCTTGGCCTTTCTCTGCGCGGCCGCAGGCTTCTACCACAAGGTGCGTTGGGCGGGTTGGATGGCGTGGGTATTGGTCATCCTGTTAGGCGCGCTGCGTTACCACATCGACACAGCCCTGTCCCCTTTGCCCCACCTAGTCGCGCTCGAGGTCTTTGGCCAGCGCGGCGTAATCACCGGGCGCATCGTCCAAGAACCAGAGCGAGGGGACGAGCGAATATACTTTACTATCGAGCTGGAACAGGTAGTCGCCGACAGCGCCATCTACCACTTGAGCGGGCAAGTGCTAGTCACAGTAAAAGACGCGTACTTGCCAGCCGATTACGGCGACCGCGTATCCCTGCGCGGAAAGCTGCAAAGACCCCGTGCGGTGCGGAATCCTGGTGCCTTCGACTACCGAGCCTTTTTGGCCCAACAGGACATCTACGGCACGCTCTTCGTCGGCAAACCCGAGCAAATCGTTTCCGTAGAGCACTTGCCTGGGCACTGGCTGTACGAGAGGGTAGTACTGCCCCTCAGACGAGCCGTGCGCCAGAGCATTGAGCGCAACCTTTCAGGAGCGCCAGCCGGACTGCTGTTGGGCGTACTCTTAGGAGAGAAGCGGCGGATTCCCGAGGAAGTGCGCGCTGCGTTTCGCAGCACCGGACTGGCGCACGCGCTCGTAGTCAGCGGACTCCACGTCGGCATGGTGGGTGGGTTCTTCTTCTTCGGTTTCCGATTCCTGCGGCTCGCCGATCGGCCGAGTTCCGCAGCCACCATCGTCGCGCTGGCACTCTATGCCCTCGCAACCGGAGCGCAGGTGCCGGTGGTGCGAGCGGTCCTGATGGGAGCGGTGGTGCTGTTGGGACGGGTGCTCCGGCGGCAGGGCGACATCTACAACACCCTAGGGCTGGCGGCGCTAGCAATTTTAGTGATATGGCCGGAGAGTCCGTGGAGCCTGAGCTTCCAACTCTCCTTTGGCGCGACGTGGGCCATCGTCGCCTTGCACGGACCTCTCGCCTCGCTTTTTCCCGCAGCCTCTCAACGCGCCGATAGCCGAATCGGCCGCTGGATCGTCACTCCACTGTGCGTCTCGCTAGCGGCCCAACTCGGCACCGGGCCTTTGATCGCCTATTCCTTTCAGCAGCTAGCACTGGGGGCCGTGGTGGCCAATATAGTGGTAGTGCCGCTTTTGGCGCTCGCCGTGGGCTTGGGCCTACTCGCCGCGTTGACGGGGTGGATTTTGCCCTCGGTCGCCACCCTGTTCAACGCCGCCAATTACTTGGTCCTCGTGGGGCTGATCGAGCTGGTCTCGTGGTGGGCCGCGCTGCCCTTTGCGTCTGTGGCCGTGCCTCGGCCGGGGGTGCTCTTCGTCGCAGTAGTTGCCGCGCTCTGCCTACTCGGCCCACTTCTGACCCACAGGGTGTGGGCGCGCAAAGCTGCCATTTTCGCAGCGCTCCTCTGGCTCAATGTCGCGGTGTGGACCTACGCGCTCCGCGCCCGCGACTTGGAGATCGTCTTTTTGGACGTGGGCCAAGGCGACGCGGCGTTTGTGCGCTTCCCCGACGGCAAAACCATGGTCGTCGATGGCGGCGAGCGCAACGCATACTTCGACTGCGGCGAACAGGTGCTGTTGCCTTTCTTGCGCTACATGGGCGTCCGGGGGGTCGATGTCGTCGTAGCCTCGCATTCGCACAACGACCACATCGGCGGACTGGTAACCCTGTTGGAGCAAATGGAAGTCGGCCACTTCCTCGATAGCGGACAAATCTATGACTCGTGGACCGCACGGCGTTTGCAAGAACTCATCGCCGAACGGGGCGTGCGCTACCACCGAGTCGCAGCGGGTGACAGCTTGGCGGGCTTGGGCGGGGTCGCGGGACTGGTCCTGCATCCGACTGCGAATTTTGTCGATGCAGACGGCAACCCCCCTTTTGGCCTCAACAACGGCTCAGTGGTCTTTAGCTTGCAGCACGGAACCGTGCGAGTGCTCTTCACCGGCGACGTAGAGCAAGAAACCGACCCGGTGATCCTCGCTTGGGGGCCGCGGCTACAGGCGCGCCTGCTCAAGGTGGCCCACCACGGCTCGCGCACCTCGTCGCAGCCGCTTTTTGTCGAAGCAGTCTCGCCCGCAGTGGCGGTGATGTCACTCGGAGAGGGCAACAAGTTCAAGCACCCGGCCCCAGAGGTCGTCGCGCGCTACGCAGCGCACGGAGCGCGGGTGCTGCGCACCGACCACACCGGCGCGATACAAGTGCGGATTGACGGCACACGCATGGCCGTGCAGACGATGCTGGAGTGAGGGACGCGCCTATTCTTTTAGCCCCAATTCGGGCCGCTCAATCAAGGACCGCAGGCGATCGAGGAAACGAGCCGCCGCGCCGTTTTCGAGCAGCCCACTCTCAACCGTCAGGCTCAAAGATATCAACGCCCGCGGCACCACGCGGCCCTCGCGCACGGCCGGGCGCTCGGCAATGCGCCCCAGTCCCAAGGTCGCACGGTAGGGAGGACGGAGGATGGGAGTAAAGGCGTCGATGCCGTACATGCCGAAATTGGCGATGGCAAAGGTGCCACCCTGCACGGCCTCCGGTTCCAAAACGCGCCGCCGTGCCTGAAGCGCTAGAAAGCGTGCCGCGGCCGCGAGTTCGGCCCAGTTTTTGGTATGTGCGTCGCGGATAACCGGACTCGCCAAGTCTTCGCCCGTATCTACGGCGAGACTGAGGTGGACGGCCTCGGCCCCCGAGGCATTCAACTGAGGGTAATCAGCCAAGGCGACGACCGCTAGTTTAGCAATCAGATGGTGATACGCAGGTGCTGGCGCATCCTCTGCCTTGAGCCGCGGGCGCAGCGTCACCAACTCAGTGGCATCTACTTCGGTCGTCAGAATCGCGAGGGCAGCTTGACCGCTGCGAGCGGCAACCACGCGAACGTCGCGCTCGACGATCCGGCCCGTGCGCCCGCTGCCCGTCAGCACGCGCCATTCCACCCCAAGCTCCGAGGCCACGCGCCGAGCGCGGGGGCTAATGGTCGGTCCCGCAGAGCGAGCCGGCGCAGGCGTTGGAGATGGTTTTGGTTTTGCTACGGGCGCGGGTTCCGCAGGCGTTGGAACCGGTTCTGCGGTGGGAGTTGGAGGCGGCGCAGTCGGCATTTCCTCGCCGGGCTGCAACAGATAGCCCAACAGAGTACCCACCGGCACGGTATCGCCGGGTCGGGGCGCGTCCGAAGGGATACACAGGATGCCGCCGGAAAAGGTCTCGATCTCATTGAGGGCCTTGTCGCTTTCCACCGTAAAGAGGATTTCGCCGGCCTCGACCGCGTCGCCATCGGCTTTGAGCCACTCGACGAGCGTGCCCTCCTCCATGGTCCACCCCAAGCGGGGCATTGCGATTGCCTCGGCCATGCGCTTGCTCCTACTCGGCCATCAAGTCGCGGATGGCCCGTTCTATGTCCTCCCTGTTGGGCGCAACCACGGCCTCTAAGGGCGCACTGTACGGCGTGGGCACGTGCGCGCCGTTGAGGCGGCGCACCGGAGCGTCGAGGTCGTCGAAGGCTCGGTCAACCACTGCGGCGGCGATTTCTGCGCCCATGCCACAGGGGGCAAAGGTCTCATCGGCGATCAGCAGGCGGCCCGTCCGGTGGACGGATTCGAGCACTGTGTCGATATCGAGGGGGGACGTAGTGCGGGGGTCGATCACTTCGACCGAGATGCCCTCGCCGGATAGGGCCTCGGCGACTTGCAGCGTCTCGGGCACCATAGTAGTAAAAGCCACGACCGTCAGATGCTCGCCGCGACGACACACAGCCGCTTGGCCAAAGGGAATGGAGTACTCTTCTTCCGGCACTTCGCCGCGAGTGTTGAGCAAGGACTTGTGTTCGAGGAAAAGCACCGGATCGTCGCCGCGCAGGGCCGTCTTAAATAGACCCTTGGCGTCGTACGGATTGGACGGCACTGCGACCTTGAAACCGGGCAGATGCGTAAAAATCGGATAGTAGTTGCCCGAGTGATGAGTGGCAGCCGCGCCGCCGACGCCAATACAACCGCGCAGGACGATGGGCATTTTCAGACGACCGCTGCTCATGTACTGCATCTTGGCGATCTGGTTGATTAGTTCGCCGAACGCATCGAGGATGAAGTCCAAGAACATGAAATCCACGACCGGCCGCGTCCCGGTCATGGCCGCGCCAGCGCACAAACCGACGAAGCCGCGCTCGCATATCGGAGTGTCGCGCAGGCGCTCCGGACCGTACAGATCGAAGAGTCCGGTGGTAGTGTTGAAATTGCCACCGCGCGGCCCAATGCCCTCGCCGACGACGAAAATGGTCTCGTCGCGCGCCATCTCCTCGGCCAAGGCTTGGTGCGCCGCTTCTACGTACGTGAGTTCGGGCATTACGCGCCGCCCCCTTGGCTAAAGACGTGGTCGGCCACGGTGGCTGGGTCGGGCCACGGGCTATCGTGGGCAAATTGCAGGGCCTCGGCGATCAGCGCGGTGACGTCCGCTGTGATCGCGTCGAGTTCTTCTTGGCGGACGTGGCCTGCATCTAGCAGCCTTTGGGCAAAAGCCGGGATGGGATCGCGCTCTTTCCACTCGTCGATTTCCTCGGTGGAGCGGTAGCCCCCATCGCGCATTCCTTCGGCGTGGGGCCGGGTGCGATAGGTCTTGCACTCGATGAGGGTCGGGCCGCCGCCTTGGCGCGCACGGGTTATCGCTTCGCCAGCGACCGCGTACACCTCAGCAACGTCGTTGCCATCGACGGCGATACCGGGTAGTCCGTAGGCTGCGGCGCGATTGGCCACCTGCGGATTGCGAGTGGTATCGACAAAAGCCACTTCCGTGGCGTAGAGATTGTTTTCGCAGACGAAGAGCACCGGCAACTGCCAGTTGGTCGCTAGGTTGATCCCCTCGTGGAAGGCACCATTGGCTACCGCCCCGTCGCCAAAGAACGCCACGCCGACCTTGGGAACGCCCAAGAGCTTAAAGGAGTAGCCCGCGCCAGCAGCTTGCAAGATGCAGGGACCGACGATGCCGCTAGTGCCCATCATCCCCACTTGCGGCGAGAATAGGTGCATGGAGCCACCCCGCCCCTGCGAGCAGCCCGTAGCTTTACCAAAAAGTTCGGCGATCAGTTCCTTGGGCGGGACGCCTTTGGCGAGAGCGTGGCCGTGGCCGCGATGCGTGCTAAAGACTGCGTCGTCGTCGTTGAGATGAGCGCAAACGCCGGTGGCAATGGCTTCCTCGCCAACGTACGTGTGGCAAGCACCGGGAATCAGACCAGCTTGGTAGGACCGGGCGAGCTGCTCTTCGCAGCGGCGGATGACCAGCATCTGGCGATAGAGCGCCAGACAGGTATCCTTGTCGGGCAGAACTGCTTCAGTTGAGGTCGGCATGGCGGCGAATATAGCGATTGTCTGCCGCCTTGCCAAAGACATCCGTGAGGTCTGTCGCTATAGTTCCCCCATTGCGAGAGAAACACCCGCGACTAGGATCTCTACTGAGTTTCCCACACCGCCTTTTTGCTAAAAGCGTCGAGGTCCAAGTCGCCGCGAGCGTAGGCGTCGATGGCGGATTTAGGCACCTTGAGCAATGCACTGCGGGCGGAGAACGGGGAGCGATATTCGACGATGACGTGCTCATCGGCCTGGACTTGGCGGAGGGTCGCGCCGTAATCGGCGACGGCTTCGACGATGTTGGCTTTGACGGTGGCGCGGGGCAAAGGGTTGGCAACGCGTATTGGGTCACTAATGAGAAACAAGGCACCTACGTCCGGCTGATACACCCCCAAAGTGCGTTTGTGTGGCCACGGACGCGAGCCGCGCCCATCCAAAACCTGATCGAGGATGCCGGCCATGATGTCGGTTTTTTTCGAGTCACTGTTTTCAGAAAAAATGATGCGCTGGCGAAAAGTAGCCGAGTCGATGCGCCCTTCGCGAAAGGCGTCAATAGCTGATTTTTTAACGGTAGCGGTAATTAGAGAGGCCACAGCGGCAGCGCGACGATGGCGGGGAGTAAGGCCGTGGACCTGAGCGACTATGGAGCCGTGGGGGGGCGCATCGGCCTCCGCAACGTCAGCCAACAGAGAGTCTCTTACCCCCACGACTATCCCCTTGACTTCGACTTCGCTCTCCGTGGGCAATTCTTCTAGGTGCTCCCTCAATCTGGTTATCGCCTCGACTTGTTTGTCCGTGTCGAAGAACGACACAGAATCCCCAAAGGTCAGGACGAACTTTTCAAAATCGAAGGCTCCCTCCCTATGCACAACCATGGGCATAATGGCTTCAATTTGCTTGGTAAGATCGAAAGACACGGAATCTACACCGACTGTATAGCCATCGGTAATATGACGTTCTATAGTGCTTGCTAGGTCTGCTGGACGCTGACGCTGGTAGCAGACCGTAATCCGGTCGTCTGGGTCGAGTTGGCCGATGATGCCGGCGTAGTTGCTCAGAAATTCGGCGAGTAGGTCGTGGCTTTCTGCCAGCGATTTCTCGTACGATGAGGGATCGCCTGATTTCAACTCAAGAAACTTGACGCCCTTTTCGTCCCATGCGGCCGATATGCTGGGGTGCCCCTGCCCGGTCCATAATCCTTTAGTAAAAAAGAAGACCCCGTAGCCGTCGAGGTACAAACCCCGAGAGGACAAGTAGGTAGGATCAGGTGCGTCGTGATCGTGATACAGATTGCCGAGCACCCCCTCCATGATGCGGATGTCGCGCTGCATGCGCTGGGGATTGACTTCGGCGAGGCTGGCAGTGGCCATGAAGCCAGCGACTAGGATGGCGCAGTAAAGCGTGGTCATGGCAATCTCCTATGGGTTGGTATAGCGTGCTGCCGGTAGCACTTCCAGCACGGGTGTTTCGTCGCGGCGCAAGTGGATGTAGATCTCGCGGTCGAACTGTTCGAACTGGCGGTTGATGAGCTGCAAGTCTCGATAGCGCTGGGCTTGAATCTCGGTCAGCAAATGGTCGAAGACGCGCTGCTGGCGCACCTCAGAAGCCCGCAGAAGTTGGTTCACTAACGCGAGGGTGCCCTCCTGTGTGGCCAGTAAATCTTCCCGCGTGGGGGGGTCGTCCACCAGCGCCTCCCCCCACTTGAGGTCCAATTCACCGGCGCGATAGCTGAGTTCAAACTCTGGCCACGCCAAAAAGAGCGCCAACGCAGCCAACGCAGCAGCAGCCAAACCCGCTATCAGCCGGAAGCGCCGACGCGGCACCTCGGCCTCGACAAACGTCAAATCGAGGCGCGGAGTCTCGTCCGGCCAAGCCCTGAGCAACGCCTGCGTGCTGGCAAGCGCGTCGAGTTCGCGGCGGCACGTCGCACAGGCGGCCACGTGCTCTTTCATGCGCTCCTGTTCACCTTCTTCACATTCGCCGTATAAAAAGGTGATCAAGTCTTCTTTTTTGACGTTACAGTCCATCTTGGTCAATGTCCCACTGGTTAAAGGTTTTTCGCAGTGCCTTGAGGCCGTAGTAAAGGCGCGATTTAACCGTATTGATCGGGGCGTTGAGCACTTCGGCGATCTCCCGAAACTTCATCCCCTCGTATTCCTTGAGCACCACCACGACGCGCTGTTCTTCGGGCAGGGTCTGCAAAGCGCGGTTGAGCAGATCGCGCAGCTCGTCCTTGTCCATATCGGCAGCTCGGCACAGCGCCGGATGGGGACCGCCGCTTGCTTCCTCGTACGCGTCGAGCGAAACGTGTTGCACTCGCTGGCGCAGGTGGTCGCGGCACAGATTGGCGGCGATCTGGTAGAGCCACGTAGAAAAGCGCTCGGGGTCGCGCAGCCGGTGCAACTGACGATATGCGCGGATAAAGCTCTGCTGGCAGAGGTCTCGCGCTTCTTCGGCATCGCCGCTGTAGCGGAGCGCGAAGCGGTAGAGGCGGCCCTGCCAGCGCCAGACCAAGGTATTGAACGCTTGGTGCTGGCCAGCCCTGAAGCGCAGGATGAGATCGGCGTCGCTCATACCCTCTAAGACGAGAGACGAGCACAAAAAGTTTTACGGGAGAAAAATTTATTGACGTAAGATCGGATGTCGCGTCTCAAGCCGAGGAATTGAGGGCCATCGAATTGGCCACCCCCACCAATTACAGATCAATCCAGTAGCGCAACTTTTCAATGAGCGGCGCGGGTTTGCGGCCCTCGGCGCGGAATGCTTGGTTGGGCATGACCATCGAGCTTTCGAACTGGCCGCCGTTGTGCTCGATGATCTTGCGCGAGCCAATGTTGTCCGAGTCGCAGGTGACTAGCACGCGGTGCAGCCCGATTTCCCGCGATACCTCCAGCGTCAGGGCGAGGATGACCTTGCCGTAACCGCGACACCGCCGCGAGGGTCGGATACTGTAGCCAATGTGCCCGCCGTAAGTAAGCAGATACGGAGTGCTGAGTTCGGGTCTTATAGAGGTTTGGCCGATGTACTCGCCGTCGTGTACGAGCCAGAGCACCCGATCTGGGTACCGCACTCGCAAACCTGTCTCATCGGCGAGGGCCTTGAGGTCGCGCACGAATTGCGGGAACTGATCGGCGAGGGAGTCGCTGTCGTAGCCGAGGGATCGGGCATACGTCGAGTCGAAACGGCCTTCGGCCAAAAACTCGGTCGCTCCCTTTAGGAAGCTATCTCGGTACAGGACAGAGGGGGGGACGAGGGATTGCATGATAGGTTGGATATAACATGGTAGGCAGGATTGTGAGGATGGGGGCAAGGTAGGGTGTGAGATCTAGACCGTCAACTTGCGGCGCGCTTGCCCATTCACAGGCGCGTATATCATTAATTGCCTAATTTATACATGGCTCTTCCTTGGCGAGGGGCGGCGAGCCACCGACGCGCCGGTGGGGCCTTTTATACAACGAAGCGAAAACCCATGAGCGCAATCTCGCCACAAAACAAAACCATTCACTGCACACAAGGAGAACTCAATGGAAATCGCAGCACAAAAGACCGCCGACCTAGACTACAAGGTTGCCGACCTATCGCTGGCCGAATGGGGCCGGCAGGAAATCATTCTCGCCGAGCAAGAGATGCCCGGGCTGATGGCCCTGCGCGAAGAGTACGGAGCCGCCCAGCCGCTTGCAGGTGCGCGGATCGCCGGTTCCTTGCACGCGACGATACAGACCGCGGTTCTCATCGAGACGCTCACCGCGCTCGGGGCGCAAGTGCGCTGGTGCTCGTGCAACATTTTCTCGACCCAAGACCACGCGGCCGCGGCCCTCGCCGCCACCGGCATCCCGATCTTCGCCTGGAAGGGCGAGACCGAAGACGAGTACTGGTGGTGTACCGAGCAAACCCTGCGCTGGCCCGACGGCGACGGCCCCAACCTGATTCTCGACGACGGCGGCGACCTGACCAAGTGGATCCACGAGAAGCATCCAGAACTTTTGCCGGACCTGCGCGGTATTTCCGAAGAGACGACCACCGGCGTCCACCACCTCTACCAGATGCTCGAAGCCGGAACCCTCGCCGTGCCAGCAATCAATGTCAACGACAGCGTCACCAAGTCGAAGTTCGACAACCTCTACGGCTGCCGCGAGTCGCTAGCCGACGGCATCAAGCGCGCGACCGACATAATGATCGCTGGCAAGGTCGTGGTGGTCGCTGGCTACGGCGATGTCGGCAAAGGATGCGCCGACGCCATGCGGGGCTTGGGCGCGCGGGTAATCGTCACCGAGATCGATCCGATCTGCGCATTGCAGGCGGCGATGGAAGGCTACGAAGTCAAGAAAATGGACGACGCCATCGCCGAGGGCGACATCTTCGTCACGGCGACGGGGTGCCGCGACATCATTCGCATCGACCAAATGGAGCGGATGAAAGACGGAGCCATCATCTGCAACATCGGCCACTTCGACATCGAAATCCAAGTGGCCAAACTAGTGGGCTATCGCGGAATTGAGCGCGTTGAGATCAAACCGCAAGTCGATAAGTTCACCTTTCCCGATGGCCGCAGCGTCATCCTGTTGGCCGAAGGCCGCTTGGTCAACCTCGGCTGCGCCACCGGGCACCCCTCTTTTGTCATGTCCAACTCGTTTACCAACCAAGTCTTGGCGCAGATTGAACTGCACACCCGTCACGAGCAGTATCCAGTCGGCGTGTACATGTTGCCCAAGCACCTCGACGAAAAAGTGGCGCGTCTCCACCTACAAAAGCTGGGCGTCGAAATCGACGAACTAGACGCCGACCAAGCAGCGTACTTGGGGATCCCAGCGGAAGGCCCCTACAAGCCGGAGCACTATCGCTACTAGCATCCCATGAACGTCGCCGTCCTGCTCTCCGGTGGGGTCGATAGCTCGTTGGCCCTAGCAGTACTCCAGCGCGAAAAGCGGCTCGCCCTCAAAGCCTACTACCTCAAGATCTGGCTAGAGGACGAGCTGTTTTCGCTCGGCGACTGCCCGTGGGAAACGGATTTGACCTACGCCCGCGCCACCTGCGAACAACTCGGAGTGCCGCTCGAAGTCGTGCCGCTGCAAAGCGAGTACCGCGACCACATCGTCGAGCACGCATTGGCCGAGTTGCGCTTGGGGCGCACGCCCAGCCCGGACATCTGGTGCAACCAGCGCGTCAAATTCGGAGCCTTTTATCAGCGAGTGGCCAACGAGTGCGAGCAAATTGCCTCCGGGCACTACGCCCGCGTCGAAGAAAACGCGGACGGTTATCAACTCCGACGCGCCGCCGACCCGGTCAAGGACCAGACCTATTTCCTCTCCAACCTGAGCCAAGCGCAACTCGCTCGGCTCTGCTTGCCCATCGGCCACCTGCCCAAGCACCAAGTGCGCACACTCGCCGCGGAATTTGACCTGCCAGCCAAGGACCGCCCCGACAGCCAAGGCATGTGCTTTTTGGGCAAGATCAATTACCGGGACTTCGTCCGCTTCCACTTGGGAGAGGCCCGTGGCGACATCGTCGAGCAGGCGAGCGGACAAAAGAAGGGCGAGCACCCCGGCTATTGGTTCTACACCATTGGCCAGCGGCACGGCCTGCAACTCGGCGGCGGTCCTTGGTACGTAACCGACAAAGACGTCGCCAACAACATCGTGTACATCGCCCACGGCAGCGCGCCGACGCGAGCCGGCCGACGCGAGCTGATCGCCGAACAAATCCATTGGATTGCCGGAGCACCGGAGCACGGTGCGCTCCAAGTCAAGCTCCGGCATGGGCCAGCCCTAGTACCCTGTCAGGTGAAGATGCTCGCGCCGGACCGCGCCCACGTCGCCTTATCCACACCCGACCCCGGCATTGCTCCGGGCCAGCACGCCGTGTTCTACGACGGTGAAATTTGCCTCGGCGGCGGCATCATCGCCTAGCGTAGCGCCCCTAAAAACGTCCTCTCGCACTACGGCACATCATTATTCTCTTGATGCGCGCCCAATAATGTCGTATCTCTCTACATTATCCATCCGAACTATTGGTGCGGCGCTGAGTGGTTCGGCTATTCCTATCCCAAGTAAACCAAGCTGCACCAAGCTACAGATTCAATCCCGGCGGAACGGCATATAGGCATATAATCGATTTTTTCCGAGACAATTTTTTCTCCATTGGCGGTGTGGTTTCTGCGACCGCGCTATACCTTCGGTGACCGTCACGGGAGGTTGAGGACGTTGGTCGTTATCAACTTACTCTAGGAGGGAGAAATGGCACTCAGGATTATCGTTGGCCTGATAGCTCTTGTGGCTATCATTCAGGGTGCGGCAGGTGCTCCAATCGGAGGAGGCATCCTGACACTTGCGCTAGTCGTTCTGGGCCTGATATACGGGGCGATAGCGATCGACGCCGAGGACGCAACAGCCTACTTGGCGGTCACCATTGCGGTTGGCGCTGCCGCAGGTGCGAACGTGCTGGATCAGGAAATTCTCGACATGCTTGGCGATCGCTTAGACGCCATCGTCGATCAGGCCAGCATCGCTCTATACGCCGGCGCCATCACCATACTCATCAGAAGGACGATCAATCGGCTCAAGGGCTAACCATGGCAGGCGGATGAGTGGCTGCAAGCGCAAGTCCGCCTCAATGCCCGACCAGCCATGCACGATGCGCGTTGCATCTGCGCGAGTAGGTGCAACGCAGCATGGCTCGGTGCAGACGCACCGCTAGACGGCTCGGCATCGCAGCCGACGATCATCCACATCCCTCGCTACCTCAACCATCACTCTAAGCGCCTCTTGCGAGCTCGCCTCGCGTTCATCGGGCTCCTGCTTTAGTCCCCACGATGAACCCATGATCTTGTCGCAAAAGGCCCCCGCAAACATCCGCTCCTCGTTTTCCCCCAGCACATCGCTAAAAACCGTCACCGCCTCTAACAAAATCTCCCGCTTCTCCACCGCAGTCTCGCCAAATCCCATCGCGTTGTTGATGAACCGGCCAACGTCCAGACACGAGGCCCCGATGACGCCCTTCGGATCAATCGCCATCCAGCCGCGGTCTGCGTCAGACAGAATGTTCCAGTGATGGAGATCGCCGTGCAGCAGTATCTGGGGTTCATCCGCCTCCATCAGGATTCCCATCATAGATTCCACGCGCGGAATCTGCTCGATATAGCCCCGCGCCCGCTCGGGATCCTCGCAGCTTCTGGCGTCCGCGAATGCACCGCGCATCCAATCCATAAAGTGCGGCAGTGTGTGGTGCGACGGCGGCGGGGTCGCGTGTAACTCCCGGAGGATACGCGCCGCAATCTCGCTTTGCTCATGCGCGTCCTCAACAGAATCTAGCATCTTGCCCGGACGCAATCGTTCGAGCAGCATGGCGTTGAGCGCTTTGTCGCAGTCGATGAGCCGGTTGATTCCACGGCCCTCATAGATCGCCAACGCTTCCATCTCTGCGCTGAAATCGCCGTGCGGGACACCCACCTTGAGCACGGCCTCTTCCCCATTGCCCATCTCGACGTAAGCGATATAGTTGACTTTGATCTCCTCGGTCGGCCGACCGAGTGTTAGACCCCACTTATCGCAGCACCGCACGAGAATGGACGGCAGTTCCGCAAGCCACGCCTCGCCTTTTCTGCCAAATTCTCGGGTCGCGTATCGCAGGAATCGCTCGGGGAACTGCGGTGCGTCTGTCGCTCTCTTGCTCAACGCGCTATTCGAGAAACATCTCGCCGGTGAAGGGCAAAGGTTTGTTTGGACGCTCGTAGTGAATCTGTTTGGGCGTCTCTTCAAGCGCGGCGGCCCATTGGTCGCGCCAGTCTTCATACACGGTCTCCGAGGCGGGATCGCGTCGGCTGCGGGCGACGAGACTGGGCCACTCGGGCCGAGGGGAAGGCTCGCCCGTTTTCTGGTAGCGCAGATCCATGCTCCAGCGCACGGCGTTGGTATTGTTCGGCCCTGAGCCGTGGGGCGTCAGTTTGTGGACGAACAGAACGTCTCCCTTCTGCATGGGCAGGCTAATCCGCTCGGTCTGGGGCAAGTCCTGCCCGTACCGCCAATAGACCATGCGCCGCTGGTGGACCCGAGGCTGGACCTGCAAGCAGCCGTTCTCTTCGGTTGACTCGACGAGGGGAATCCAGACGGTCACCTGTAGAATACCTTGGGCCTCTTGCGTGGTAAACACGGCATCCTGATGAAAAACTACATCTGTCGACGGCATCTTGGGCCGGACGTGCGATACAGCATTGCAGGTGATTTCTGGACCGATGAACGGCTCAATCAGATCGACGAGGTTTTGGTTGCGCAAAAACTCAAAGGTGCCGCGCTGACGGGTTTCCCCGATGTCGGGACAGCCATCGACCTCGTCGCACTCTTCGGCCAGGCAGGCCAGGCGCCGCTCAAACGGCTCGTTTTCGTAGAGATTGGCGACCTTGCCTTGGGCGTGTAGATCGCGGGCGATTTCATCGACGATGATGTTGTGATCCTCAATGAGCGGCGCGAGATCGTCGTCGGTAAGCCCTCCTCTGATGATGACGTACCCTTCTTCCGCAAAAAAGTCGAGCTGTTGGCCTTTCACGTTTGACCTCCTGTTGTCCAAATTTCCCTTGTTATAACGACTCGACCGACGGGAAACAAGACCCGTCGGCCTGCTTACCTCGACTTGTAAAGGTCTTGGCTTGCCTCTACAATAAAAGGCTGCTCCTCCTCTCAAACAAAGACCACGGCATGTTTGCACTGATTTTCCTAGCGCTGCTCGGCTCGGTTTACGGCTATTCGGGCTGGCGGCTCATCCCCTATCTCCCTCCGTCCGCACAGATCGGGGCCGCATTGGCGCTGGTGTTCCTGCTATTGACGCCCTTGTTGCTCTTTCGCCTGCGCTCCCGTCCGCATCTGGCCTCGCTGACCGATCCTCTCTCCTGGGTGGCCTATCTCGGCATGGGCTTTTTCACCGTCTGCTCGACGCTGCTGCTCCTGCGCGATGTCGGAGGACTGCTCTTGGGCCTAGTCTATCCCATCGACGCGGCACTCAACGCCAGCATCGACTTGGCGACCTTTGCCCTAGCCGTGGTCGCGGTGAGCTACGGCTACTACCAAGCCCGCCGCACGCCAGCGGTCCGCCGCGTCGATGTCCCTATTGCGAACCTCCCCTCCGCGCTAGTCGGGCTGCGCATCGTCCAGATCAGCGACCTCCACATCGGCCCAACCATCAAGGCCCCCTTTGTCGAGCGCGTTGTCGCCCGCGTCAACGAACTGCAACCCGACCTAATCGCCTTCACCGGCGACCTCGCCGACGGGCCGGTCGAACGACTCGCCCCCCACACGGCCGCTCTAGCCAAACTCACCGCGCCGCTCGGGGCCTATTTCTGCACTGGCAACCACGAATACTACTCAGGCGTGGAAAGCTGGACTGAGCAGGCGCGCCGCCTCGGCTTCGACGTCCTGATCAACGAGGTGCGCCAGATCGACCGAGACGGCGGACGGATCGCCTTGGCCGGCACGACCGACTTCAGTGCCGGCGAGCTAGTCCCCGACCACGCATCGGACCCAGCCAAAGCCCTTGCCGCGAGCGACGGGGCCGATGTGCGCATCCTGCTCGCGCACCAGCCGCGCAGCATAGAGGCCGCCAGCCAAGCCGATTGCCACCTACAACTGTCGGGCCACACCCACGGCGGCCAGTTCGTGCCGTGGAAGTACGCAATCCCCCTCCAACAGCCCTATGTCGCGGGCCTGCACAAATTTCGCGACACTTGGATCTACGTCCACCGAGGCACCGGCTATTGGGGGCCGCCGCTGCGGCTCGGTGCCCCTTCCGAAATCGCAGTACTTACGTTGAGCCGAGCGGGAACCCTCAACGGTTGAAGCATCCGCCAACGTCCAAACGTCGAAGGTATCCAACCTCACAACATTTTTTGGGGAATTATATACATGATGCCACTACACAATAAGGTGTAAACAAGTAGGAAAAATAAGTAAAATTGGTGGTTTTAAGCATATAAAGCTCGACTAAGGTGTTCAGACTGAGAGAGTTGTATGTCCAGCACCCGCACACTGCTTAGTGTTCATGGAGTTTGACCTGCCATAAATGGGCCTATATATATATAATAGTGTCTCATTTATCGGGCAGTTTTGTTTTTTAGGTATGACGCGAAGAAGCAACCTCAGCAAGGGCCAGACCATGCGACATCTTTTTTCTGCGGGCAGACTTTTCTAAGTTTCGTCTCCCGTCTCTTCGTCTGCCCAAAGCAAAAGACCAACTCTATTCAGAACCCTCGCTGCCTATGCGTGCAGGGAGGGTATTTCCATGTACCGTTTTACATATCTTGGGGGGTAGAACAAATGGCAACCTATCAGTATGTGCTTATCATCGTCGGATTTTCCGGCCTTTCGTTTGCGCTTTTCTATTACTGCGTGTACAAGCCGATGGAGAAAAATTTTGTCTTGCTCTTTGTGCAGGTGTCCCCTGATCGAGAGAATAACGACGATGTTGCCATCGACGAGCCTTTGAGTCTTCTTGAGGACGCGGATGAGGTCATCGAGATTTATGATAACGGGAACCGTATAAAAAACTCTTTATACAATAATCCCGAATTCATCCGCTCTGTTCAGGACAAGCTCGAAGATAATAAAAATTTCAGGGTCTTATGTTTTTTCAATTTTGATGAAGGCTTAGACTTTACGAAAGCCTTTGCTAAGGAGCCACGGGTAGAGGTTCTTGCCAGAAAAGAAGGAAGCCTCCCTGATGAAATCCACTATAAAATCATAGATGGGGGGAAAAGGGCCTATCTTTCCAAGCACGCAGGGGATCATAAAAGAAGGTACAAGGCTTATGACTGCTCTCGGCTAGGACGGTTGGGAAGAGAAAAAGCATACGATCTTTTATTTAGGAATAAGCTCCAAGATAGGGCGAATTTTTATCCAATACAGGAGGCTTAAAGATGTGCGAGTGCTCTCCCGCAGACCTGTACCTTCCGGTGCAGGTCTATATCATTTTTGCTATTTTCGCGACGCTTCTCTCTGCTTTTCTTTCATTTTTTAGGGAGGAATTTCCGGTTAGAAGCATCTTTTTGTTGTTGCCTCCTTGGTTCGTTTTAGGGATTGGAACTCTTCGGTCTGTCTTAGAAAAATTCGGGCAAATGTCTAAATGGGATGTTTTCTTTGGAGTGTCCCATATTGTTCTCTTACTGATTATTCCTGTTTGGATTTTCTTTTTTTGGCATAAGCGGGTCAAAGAGGCCGAGTTTAATTCTTGATCCTTGATAGTATTGATTTCGAGTACATGCAAAACCGGCCCTCGCAGATAAACGCGGAGGCCGATTTTTTGTTTCCAGCGGTCCGCCGCGTCGAGGTCCCTATCGCCAATCTCCCGCCCGCGCTAGTCGGGCTGCGCATCGTCCAAATCAGCGACCTCCACATCGGCCCGACCATCAAGGCCCCTTTTGTGGAGCGCGTTGTCGCCCGCGTCAACGAATTGCAACCCGACCTAATCCTTCTGAAATCGCAGTACTTACGTTGAGCCGAGCGGGAACCGTCAACGTCGGGATAAGGTGATCTAAGCTCAGAATCGGCATCTAATTTTAGTTGACAGAAGCATAGGCAGGTTGTATTCTCGTTAGAATCAATCATGCAATCGTGTTCGCGCAATCGTGCAATCGTGTTCGCGTTTATTTAAAAGCTTTAGGGCTGTCTTTTAGGCCCGTGTTCACAGTCAATCATGCAATCGTGTTCGCGTTTATCTTAAAAGTTTTAGGGCTGTCTTTTAGGACTCATCGTAGAGTGGTACCAAGCGTCTTATCACTCTCCTGATACTCCAACGTGGGGTATCATCCATCATCCTCAACCAATGTGGAGGTTTCGCCATGCGCTACTTATTAATGATTTCTCTTACTGCGTTGTTTCTGCTAGCCTGCGGCGACGCCGATAATCCGGTGGTTCCCACGGCTCCGGCTGGCAAGGCGACCGTTGATCTTTCTGCGGAAGAATGCGCGGCGGCCGAGTCGTTGCCGGACGGCTTCCTCGAACAGGCACATGCGGTTGACCCAGACCTTGATGCGGAACTCCTGCTTACTACCTGGAAGGCTCACGGATGCGCTGATTGGGCGTTATGGGGGCTGATTTGGCTGGCGAGTCTGGATGTGGGGCCGACTTTCGAAGTCGAAGTTTACGAGACGCCCGAATTCAAGTTTGACTTTCAGCACGACGGTACGCCACGCATCGACGAAGTTCGGATTCCCGGTCTGGTTATTGGGGAGGCAGCCCGGAAGGCATGGGACTCGGGCAGTCCAACGTTGCGAAAAGCGATTCAAGATCAGTGGCGCGAGCAGCACCTCGCCGAAGCAGGTGCGCTCTCCACCGTTAGTGTATCAGGGGGGCTGCCTACAGATGGCTACGCCGTTTTCACCTTTACGCGCTCCGGCGGCCATACCGATGAGAGTCTCGCTGTTGAATTCGGCTTCGTCCGTGAGTACTACCTGACCAACGAAATAGTCTCCTCCGGCTCAATAATCTCAGGATTCAGTCCGGGTAGTGAAACCTTCACGCACAAAGTGCCGATTTCATGGAGACAGCAGGTAATCGTCTCTCTAAAAGCTGGATGGGAGAGCGACGTGAGCGGTAGTTATCTAGTAGGCACGTCGTCAGCGTCTGTTCTATGGTGAATGAAGAGCCGCCCGAATAGGCACCCGCATCGGCACTCGATTCAGGACGCCGGACGTGTGCATCATCCATCATCCATCATCCTCAACCAATATGGAGATTTCGCTATGCGCTACTTATTAATGTTTCCTCTTACTGCGTTGTTTCTGCTAGCCTGCGGCGACACCGATAATCCGGTGGTTTCTACGGCTCCGGCTGGCAAGGCGACCGTTGATCTTGCTGCGGAAGAATGTGCGGCGGCCGAGTCGTTGCCGGACGGCTTCCTCGAACAGGCACGTGCGGTTGACCCAGATCTTGATGAGGGACTCCTGCTTAGTATGTGGCAGGCTCACGGATGCGCTGATTGGGCGTTATGGGGGCTGATTTGGCTGGCGAGTCTGGATGCGGAGCTGACTTTCGACGTCGAAGTTTACACGACGCCCGTACCCGATAGAGAACCTCACACGCCGCCCGTACCCGATAGAGCCTATCGGGAAGAAAATTTCGAAGTCGTAGTTCACACGCCGCCCGAACCCGTAACAGACTTTCGGGAAGAAAATTTCGACGTCAGAGTTCACACGCCGCCCGAACCCGTAACAGACTTTCAGCACACAGAAGACGGTCCGTCTATAGAAGACGAGCCGTCTATAGAAGACGAGCCGCCACGGCAACTCTCCACCGTTAGTGTATCTGGCGTTAAAAGCGGAAACAACGCCGTTTTCACCTTTACGCGCACCGGTGCCCTTAATGAGTCTGTCAGTATTAACTTCTGGGTTAATAAACGCAATGGTGACTGCGTAATAGGTATTTTAAGCTTCGGAGCGGGTCAGACAGAGTTGACGGGGTACACAGTGTCGCTCGATGAGGGAGAAGTCACTATCACTCTAATAGGCGTAGGCTTTAGAATAGGCACGACGAGGTCAGCGTCTATTTCCTGATGAATGAAGAGCCGCCCGAATAGGCACCCTCGGGAATACTTCCCTTGGGAAAGTTGATCGTGATGCTCCAACGTGGGGCATAATACATCCCCTCAACCAATGTGGAGGTTTCGCTATGCGCTACTTAATGTTTTCTCTTACCGCTACCGCGTTGTTTCTGCTAGCCTGCGGCGACATCGATAATCCGATGGTTCCTACGGCTCCGGCTGGCAAGGCGACCGTTGACCTTTCTGCGGCAGAATGTGCGGCGGCCGTGTCGTTGCCAGACGGCTTCCTCGAACAGGCACGTGAGGTTGACCCAGATATTGATGAGGCACTCCTGCTTACTACCTGGAAGGCTCACGGATGCACTGATTGGGCGTTCTGGGGGCTGATTTGGCTGGTGAGTCTGGATGCGGATTTGAATTTCGACGTCGAAGATTACACGACGCCCGAAGGGGACTTCTTATTAGAGCTCGACGGAAAATCGGCAGAAAACCTCACAGAAGTCGAAAAAAGCGCCCTCGCCGCACTCCTCGATGAGCCTCGCCTCGCCGTTGAGCTAGAGTGTGAGCCGGTGCCGGCTGCTATTGATGTTGGGGATGGGGGTGAGTTCACTTTTCCTGATCTCCCTGCTGGTCATCGTCCCCCGGAGCATACCATTGAAACCGTCCTTAGGGTCAACAGACCCCTCACTCTCAGAGAAAAACGGGACCCAAAAATTATCAGCAGCTTCACACCTAAAGACTTCGACTTCCTCCGCATTGAGGTCAGCAGCCCTTGTGAATCGGTCGTAAGTCTTCCATCTCCATGAGGTCATCAGCTCTTGTGAATGAGCGGCCCCAAATTTTGGATGACTTTAGATGTGAGTTTGCCGGACGCTCGGCGGCTGCCAGTACACGACAGTGTACTGGTCTGAGATACTTCGTTGCGCTCAGCAGGACGCCAGAAAGCAGCGCACCTGTCCTTGTCCTGATGAGCGCAACGAAGCAGAGTCAAAGCATTTTGCCCAATTAGGACTCTATTTCTGCACCGGCAACCACGAATACTACTCGGAGGTTTCGTTATGCGCTACTTAATGTTTTCTCTTACCGCGTTGTTTCTGCTAGCCTGCGGCGACACCGACAATCCGGTGGTTCCCACGGCTCCGGCT
>JAJDYK010000086.1 GCA_022825185.1 Candidatus Latescibacterota bacterium
GGTGTGCTTGATCTTCTACGTGTTCGTCACAAGGGCGGTGGCCACGGCCGGGCTGGCGACGGCGCGCTCGCCGATGGTGGCGGCGTTTTTCGTCATTTCCGCGGTTGGCGCACCGGTGATTGGAGCCAAGGGGCTGACGGCTCTGACCTTTACGTATGTCTGGCAGTCTGAGATGCGGCTCTTTCCGATGATTGCCGCGGCCAATTCACTCAAGTTAGCCGAGGCAGTGGTTGGCTCTAAAAGGCGGCTGTTTGGGGGGATGGCGCTGGCGTTAGTGGTGAGTTTGGCCGGGGCGACGTGGATCATTTTTCAGGTGTGCTACGAGCACGGCGGGATCAATTTGCATCCGTTTTTTATGACCCGTCAGGCCAATCGCACGTTTACCGACATGGCGCGGCCGATTGTCGATCCGCTGCCAGCCGATATGCGCGGTTGGTTGTTCACTGGCATCGGCGGTCTCGTCGAAGCTGTGCTGTTGTGGGGGCATCATCGGTTTTACTGGTGGCCGTTGCACCCGCTGGGGTTTATCGTCAGCGTTGGCTGGCTGGCTAATCAGGTGTGGTTTTCGGTGCTCATCGCGTGGGCACTCAAGTTGGGCATTGTCAAGTGGGGCGGGATGCCGCTCTACGAGCGGGCCAAGCCGTTTTTCCTAGGGCTAATTTTGGGAGAGGCGACTGCGGCCGGATTGTGGCTGTGTATTGACGGCGTGTTGGGGGAGACCGGGCATTTTCTGTCGTACATGTGAGGCCACCCGCTCAACAGCGCACTACATCCTCGATGTCTTCGACGGGCAGCGTATCTTCGTGCCGAGGCTGCACTGCTTGGCCCCACGCCGCCAGCACGTGCGCATCCCGCGTTAGTTCGGCGCTGCGTTGAGCCACTTGTTCGGGGTCCCAATCCGCGTAGAGTTGGTCGAGCAGATGTTGCCGTAGATCAGCGTAGGCATCTGCGCGGCCCAAGTCGTTCCATTCTCCCGGATCGTCCGCCAGATTGAACAACGCTGGCGGGGTGTCGTCGTGGTATTTGTAGAGCTTCCACGGCCCCTGCCGGATCATGCGCGAAGGAGCATCGCCGCGCGAGGGGCCCAGTTCGCTGAAGGTGGTATCGGGGCGGGCGTCATCTGCGTGGCCCTGTAGTTCGCGCCACAGAGAATGGCCGTCGGCTGCGGGCAGGGGCTCGCCGCCGGCCACTTCTACGGCGGTGGGTGCCCAATCGAGCAAATTGCACAGCACTGGGTTCTCCACGCCCGCTGGTATCACGCCGGGCAAACGGGCGATGAGGGGGACGCCGACCGAGCCTTCGTAGTAGTTGCTCTTCCACCAGCAGCCGTGCTCGCCGGCCATTTCGCCGTGGTCGCTGGAGTAGATCACCAAGGTATTGTCGCGCAAGCCAGTCGCGTCGAGTTGGTCGAGGAGTTGGCCGACTTTGCGGTCGAAGTATTCGCACAGGCCGAAATAGGCCGCCCGCGCCACGCGGATGCGCTCTGCGGGTAGCGGTTCGTCAAGGAGGCGGCGCTTTTTGAAATTGGCCACTGCCGCTGGCTCTCCGGTCGGGTCGGGTTGCGGCACATCGACGCGGTCGTAGTAATAGTCGTATAGATCCTTGGGGGCGAAGAACGGGCAGTGCGGCAGCACAAAACCGGCCACTGCGGCAAAGGGCCGGTTGGGCGCTTGCGCCTTTTCCGCCAAATAGGCGCAAGCCGCCTCGGCGACTCGGTCGTCAAAGGCTTGGTACGTGGTGCGGCCGTATCCAGCTATTTCGACGCATTCGCGGGTCTGGCCCGAGGTGCTGGCGGGGATGTTCTTGAACAGTGGGCCGCCCTGTCGGGCTGCACCCGGATGCAGGGCGCTGTACTCGCCAATGGGTCGGCGCTCAAAGCCGTGGCGCTGATCGGGGCCGACAAAGTGCATGCGGCCAATCAGCGCGGTCTCGTATCCGGCCGCGCCTAGGGTGTGGGCCCAAGTCGGCAGCGCCGAGTTGAGGATGTGGTCGTTGCTCCAGACTTGATTGGCGCTGGGCCGCCGACCGGTCATAAAGGCCATGCGCGCTGGCACGCACAAAGGCGAGGGGGTGTACGCGTTGGCAAAGCGCATGCCCTCGCTGGCCAAGCGGTCGAGGTGTGGGGTGCGCACCAGTGAGTCGCCGTAGCAGCCGAGGTGGAATTTGCTGTGCTGGTCGGAGAGGATGAAGAGGATGTTGGGGCGGGCCATGGATGGGGTCTGGGGGAACGGTCAAACAGCGGGACTTGTTTTTGCAAAACTGTGAAGATGGGGGTCTAAGCCGTTATGTCGCCTCTTGAAGAAGGGCTAGCCCCGCCTCATCGACCTCCACTCGCACGACCTGAAGACCTTTTTCGTGCAGTTTTGGCAATATCGATTCCAAGGCTGCCTCGAATGACGCAGCTTCCACAGTACAGTGCACAATCGGTGTTCCGGATTGTATGACGAGTGTAAAGTCCAAAACACTTTCTGGTGCAGCCCCATTGTCATCAAAATATCCATAGAGTTGGTCGGTCGCATCCAGACTGGGCTCAGTCTCAAGCGTAAGCATAAACTCATAGATTCGCATCGTCTTCACCTCCTATATATGTGCACAGACATCGACATAGCGTCGCAACTTACGTGCATGGATAGTCGGATTCCTGGGGGTAGAGTGAATATAAAAAATATGCCCTGCTCGACTCCGTTCCGGGCAAAGTGCTCGTCCCCAAATATGCGCCCGTGGCTCGGCCTTTTCAATACGCCAACCTTTCGACACAGCGTATGCGATTGCTGCGCGAATGTCTTTATTGGGATGGCGAGGAATCTCAAGCATAACGTGGAATTTAGTGAAGAATGTGAGGAAATGCACTTCTACGGTTCCTCGACGCGGAGGACTTGGTCGGCGGCGACGTTTTCGAGAGTCTGCACTTGACCGGAGGGCCAAGTGATTTCCACGCGGGCGTGGGTGGCCGTTCCCAAGCCGAAGTGCAGCCGTGGGTCGTGGCTGGAGAGATAGCTGCTGGCCGATTGGCGCTCCTGCGTTTGCCGGACGCCGTCAGCGGTGACGGCTACGCGGGCACCAAGGGCATCGGGATGGGTGCGACCAGTGAGGAAGATTTGCAACCAGTGGTGGCGGTTGCCGCCGTCGTTGCGCAGCAGGCGCGGTGGGGCGGCCACGGTGGTGATCAGCAGGTCGAGATCGCCGTCGTCGTCGTAGTCGGCCACGGCCGTGCCGCGCCCGACATTGGCTCGGGCGAAGGCTGGTCCCATACTGGCAGAGACGTCGGTGAAGCGTTGGCCGTCCTCGTTGCGGAATAGCTGATTGGTTTGGCGGTAGGTCTGGGTCGAATCCCATTCGGCGACCACGTCCATGACGTGGCCATTGGCGACAAAGAGGTCGAGATCGCGGTCGTTGTCGTAGTCGAGGAAGCGGGTGCCAAAGCCGAGGGGCCGGAGCGAGACCTCGCCTAGCCCGAGCCGCCCAGAGGCGATGGCGAACTGGCCTTGGCCGTCGTTTTGGTAGAGCGTGTTGGTCTCAAAGGCAAAATTAGTGACGAAAAGGTCCATATCGCCGTCGCGGTCGTAGTCGCC
>JAJDYK010000362.1 GCA_022825185.1 Candidatus Latescibacterota bacterium
GCGCTGATTGGCGGTGCGTTCGAAGACGAAGCGAGTATCCCAGCGCACGGATGCGCCTTCTTTTATGTTCAGTCCAACGTCAAAGCCGTAGAAGGTGTCTTTGGTCGGCTCAAAGAAGTCGTCCCGGCCGGTGCCATCCTCGTTGGGATTCCGGCCGATGTTGTTCTTGTGAAAATAAGCGTACGCGCGCTTGAGGTGGGGGAAGTACTTGAGCAGTTTGCGCGACAAGGATGCACTGGCGATGAGCTGCTGTTTTGGGTCGCCAGTGCCCGTCAAATACTGATAGGAGATAGAGGCGTACGCGTACGAGCCGAGTTCCGTACCCAAGTGACCGAAGAAGCCGGAGAGGTTGTTGCTGTGGTCTAGTCGTGAGTCCTTGGACTGGGCCTGCCCGGTGGCGAGGTCGAGATGAGCGCGGTCAAGTTCGTACAGTTCGTCGAAGTAGCGCGAGTCGAAATCGCGGCGGAAGTGGCGGAAGTCCAATTGACCGTTGAGCGGGCCTAAAGATAGCCACAGGCCCGGGGCGGCGATTCCGAACCCAGTCGCTTGGCGGTTGCCGGGGTAAACGCCCTGCTGTTGCGCCTCAAAGCTAGAGAGGGCGTCGTCGTCGTCGATCAGCATGGCGAATTGGCCGTAGAGCTTGAGCTCTAAGCCTAGGTCGCGGATGAGCGGGTAGGCTAGATCCACGCCCAAAATCGAAAAAAAGTCTTGGCCAACGCGGTTTTTGTTGAAGGGCTTGTGGCGGTCCACGTCTTGGTCCACGGGGAAGGCGTTGCCGTAATTGGCGTTGAGCCCCAATAAGGCGGAAGCGATGTCGGCGGAGAGGCCGCTGCCGGCGTCGGTGTCGATGATGCCGTCGTTATCGTCGTCGCTGTCGATGTGGTCGGGTACGCCGTCGGAATCGTTGTCGAGGGCAAAATCGCCGTCTTCTGGGAAGGCGTCAATGGGGTCGGGCACGCCGTCGGAATCGCTGTCGCGCAGGCCGCTGTACTGGTCGAGATCGGCGACAAAGGTTACACCCACTTCGAGATCGGCGGCGTAGCCAAAGGTCCGCAGCCCGATGAGGGCACCGCCCTCTTGGAAGTCTTGGAGGTTGTTGATCACTCCTTCGAGTCCGATATTAGTGCTGGCAAAATTGGCGATGCGGAACTGGAATCCGGTTTTCTTGATGCCGGGATAGTGCAGGGTGTTGCGGTAGTTGTCCATGATGAGGCCGTATCCCAACGTCACGTTGTCGAGCGCACCGATTTTGACGTACACCGCGTCATTGGGACGACCATAGCGCAGGTAGTAGATTTTGCGCAAGATTGAGTCGAAGGTTTGGGTTGACGAGCCAGCCTCCCAGCCGCGTGAACCAAGATCGCCATTGCGCTCGACAAACAGCTCTAAGTCGAGGCCAATGCCCAAGCGGCCCAGGGGAAAGTCGGGCCGGAGGCTGAGGCGATACAACTGCTCTTGATCGACGGTGACGCTGCCCATGCTGAGCGAGTAGCCAAACATGGCCACCGAGGGCTGAGCTGAGGAGATGACCGGATAGGACAAGAGCAGTAAGACCAAGGCGCGATTGCAGCGAAAATTCATATAGGGAAGATGCGGTCGCCGGGCCGCGTGTGCAATGGCAAGGCGGCCCTTTTATGCGCCGCAAACGACAACGATATAACTCATCAGAAAGAGGCTTGCGATGGGACAAACACTAAGGGATATACTCAACCATAGCTTTGCAACCTGTGCCGAACAGACGGCCATTCGAGAGCTCAAGCCCGTAGAGGGCAGCCGCACATTGAGCTACCAGCCCGTGACCTACGCCGAGCTCAAAAAACGCCGCGACCAGCTCGCGGCTGGCCTTGCAGCGCAGGGTTTGACCAAGGGCCAGCGCGTGGGCATTCTCACCGATGGCGGCAGCGAACCGCTCTTGATCTTTCTGGCGACCGACTACATTGGAGTCAGTGCGGTGCCACTGTGTATTCAGTCGCCTGACGAGGCGCTCGCCCATAGCATCGCGCACTCTGCGGTTGAGTTACTGGTCGTAGATCGCAAGGGCTACGAGCGGTTTGACACCATCCGAGAGCGGCTGGACAAGACGCCGCAGATTGCGTTGACCGAGGGCGAGGCTGAAGACGCGATCCCGTGGGAAGAGCTGGCGGAGAGCAGCGCGGCCGTGCCCGAGGTCGAGGTGTTGCCGGAAGATGAATCGAAAATTCTCTATACTTCGGGTTCAACCGGCCTACCCAAGGGCGTGATCCAGACCCACGCCAACATCGTCGCCAACGTCGAAGAGGTCTGGGACGTGATTAGCAAGCGCGAGCCGCTCCGCATGTTCAAGTCCGCGCCCGACTATCACTCCATGGGAATTCTCAACATCTACTATCCCTTGGCCAAGGGGTGGATTTTGGACTTGGCGCGCTCGCCCGACCGCGTCCTCAGCGACATCCGCCTCTCAGAGCCGGAGGGCTTCCTCACCGTGCCGCTAATACTCGACAAAGTGTACGGCAATGTGCGCAAGGAAATCGACGCTGGCGGCCTCAAGGGAGGCTTGATTCAGCGCTCGGTTGCGGCCAAGGAGCGGTTGGCACACGGTCAGGCTGGATTGGGGGACAAGCTCTTTTTGGCGGCCATCGGTCGTTCAATCGTCGGCAAAATTCGCGCCCAACTCGCCACGCGAGTCGGGCCTCATCTAGAGCTTTTGATTGTCGGTTCGGCCAAGGCCGATCCCGAGGCGCTGGACTTCTTTCACCACGTGCTCGACATCACTACGTACGAGGGCTACGGCACGACCGAGTGCGCGCCGCTGATTGCCGCCAACCATCTCGGCGGGCGCAAAAGTGGCACGGTGGGAAGGCCGTTGCAGGCAGTGAAGATCGTGGCCGAAGACGGTTCGGAAATTGGGTACAACGATCCAGCGCAGGACGAGTGCCGGCCTAGCGGCGATCAGGTCGGAGAGCTGTGGACCAGTGGTCCCAATGTCATGCGCGGATATTTGCACGACCCCGAGCAGACCGAGCAGGTGCTAGTGGAGGAGGATGGCCAGATCTGGTATCGGACCGGCGACTTGTTCAGCATGGATGACGAGGGTTTCCTCTCGTTCCACGGGCGAGTTGGCCGACAGTTCAAGCTGCGCAATGGCGAGTTTGTCAATCCCGAAGCCTTGGAGCGGATTTTCGCCCGGGTGTCTCTGGTCGAGCACGTGGTCGTGTACGGCGACCAGCAGCGCGACTACCCGCTGCCGTTGGTGACGGTGGATGTGGAGGAGGCAAAAAATAGCGGCATTGACGGGTTGCCGCTAGAGGACGAGGATGCCCTACGCACGCATCCGAGCTTGGGCGAGCGCATCCGCGAAGGGTTCCTCGCCGAGGCCACGGCCGTTGGCCTGCCCAGCTACCAGCGGCCGCAGCGCGTTGCGCTCTTGCCCGAGCCGCTGAGCGAGGACGCCGGAACCCTGACCAAGGGGCTGAAGAAGATCGTGCCCAAGGCGATCGTCGAGCGGTATCGCACGGTCGTCGAACAGACCTACGCATCCTAGCTGCGTCGCAACTGGTGCAAGCGGCGGCTTAGCTCGGTTGGCGAGGCCGTGCCGGTCGTGCCAACCTGTTGAGCGGTAATTGACGCGGCCAAGCAGGCTACCGCCGCCGCTTCCGTCAGTCCGGCACCTGCCGCCAAGGCCGCACTGAGGGCGGCCGCACAAGTGTCTCCGGTGCCTACCGGGTCAACGGGTGCGGTGAGGCTCACGGCTGGCACGTGCTCGACCGCGTTGCCGTCGGCTACGAGTATCCCCCTATCACCAAGCGTTAGAAACACCGGGCGACTAGTCTGGTTGCTGAGTACGCGGGCGTGGTGGCGCGCGGCCTTGAGCGACAGGCTTCCTTGGCCGCCGAGCGCGGCCCAAGCCTCGCGCTGGTTGGGTTTGAGGATAGCGCGTTTGAAGAGACCAATGCGCGTGCGCGAATCGGCGAGGACCACGAGCTTGGATTGGGAGCCGAGCGCAGCGGCAATGGCGCGGCGCACGCGCGTGGTGAGGACGCCGCAATTGGCTTCGGCGACTTGGTCGATGAGCACGAGCCCGTCCCAGTGGCTTAGGCGCTGGCGGACGTGGTCGATGAGATCGTGCTGGAGGCTGGCAGGGGTCGGACGGCGGTTTTTGGTATCGAGCCGCTCCAGTTCCTCAAGGATGGGCCGACCGCGCTGGCCACTATCGACGTAGCAGGGTTTGTCATAGGTCGGGGTTAAGCGGCCCGGAGCCGTGAGAAATCCCGTCAAATCTAGGCCCATCCGGCGCATGGCTCGCCGCAGTTCGTAGCCTTCTCCGTCGTCACCGCAATAGCCCACGGCCTCGACCGCACCCACGCCGAGGGCGCGCAAGTTGGCAGCGACATTGCCAGCGGCCCCAGGTTGGCGGCGATAGCCGATTACCTGATAGCAGGTCTTGCCGGTCTCCAGTGACTTTTCGTCGAGAGCCGGGTCGCATTCGAGGTAGGAATCGAGGAAAAAGTCGCCAACTACGCCGATGCGTAGCGCGGGAAATGCTGCCATGAGGGCGCGCAGACGAGTTGGGGCCAAGTCGAACATGAGATTGGCGGCGCAAAGGGTAGGTAAGTCGGACTTGATTTAGCACCTATAGCTTCCTATTTTCACTAGGTGCTATTTTTAGTTATGTCCTTGATTCTCTTAAACTTAAAATAAAAAGAAACCGTGCCAATTCGCAAAGCCGTATTCCCCGTAGCAGGCTTGGGTACTCGCCTGCTGCCGGCGACTAAGTCCCAGCCCAAGGAGATGCTGCCCGTTGGTTGCAAGCCAGTCGTGCAGTACGTAGTCGAGGAGATGATCGAACAGGGGTTGGACAAGTTCCTCTTTGTAACGGGTCGCAAGAAGCGCTCGATTGAGGATCACTTCGACGACGACCCAGAGCTTGCGGCGCGCTTGGGCGATGGCGCGATCGGCGAGGTTGACTACGCAGCCGCAGGCGTTGAATTCTACTATGTGCGGCAGCGGCGTCCTTCCGGCAATGCCGATGCCGTGCGCCAAGCGCGGGAATTCGTCGGCGACGAGTCGTTTGTGGTGGGGTTTGGCGACACGATCGTCACCTCGCCGCGGGTACCAGGCGTGGTCGGTCGGATGATGCAATCGCATGCCCAGCGGGGTGCGGCCGCCACCATTGCCGTATGGGAAGTGCCGCGCGAAGAGACCTACAAGTACGGGGTCGTTACACCGCAAGGCGCGGCTGACGACGACTTTGCCATCGCCGACATCGTTGAAAAGCCAGCGGTGGAAGCCGCGCCGAGTTGTCTTGCGGTTGCGGCCCGCTATATTTTTTCACCGGAGATTTTCGCCGCCATTGATGAGATTGAGCCTGGAGTTGGCGGCGAGTTGTGGTTGACCGATGCCATCCGCGTCCTGATCCAACGCGGGGCCGAGGTCCGCTGCATGCGCCTTGCGAGCGACGAGGTGCGCTACGACATAGGAACGCCGCTTACGTACTACCGGGCCTTCGCAGATTTTGCCTTGGCCGACCGGGAGTTCGGAGCAGCGTTTCGCGCGTATCTAGAGGACAAATTGGCCTAGGCATACGCAATGAAAGTAAAACTCGACTATGGCCGCGACGGCCTTGAAATCGAAGTGCCCGACTCGGCCGCGGTATTGCAGATGGCTCCGAGTGAGGGACTCGACCGGATCGAGGAGCGGATCGATCACGCGCTAGCCCGCCCGATAGGGACTCCGTCTTTGCGGCGGCTGGCGCGGGGGCGCAAAAACGCCTGCATAGTTATTGCCGATATTACCCGCCCGGTCCCCAATCCCGTCATCTTGCCGCCAATGCTGCGGATTCTCGAAGAGGAAGGCATCACCCGCGCCGATATTACCTTGTTGGTCGGCACCGGCTTGCATCGGCCCAACGAAGGCGAGGAATTGGTGCAGCTCGTTGGGGCCGACATCGCCCGCAACTATCGCATCGTCAACCACACCGCCCGCCAACGCGAGACTCTGACATATCTGGGGGAAACCTCGGGTGGAGCGCCAATATGGATCACTACGCTCTACATGGAGGCCGACCTGAAAATCGCCACCTCGCTGATCGAGCCGCACTTGATGGCTGGGTACTCGGGCGGTCGCAAGGCCATTTGTCCGGGATTGATGGGCATTGAGACGATGCGCGTCCTGCACGGCCCCGAGCTGTTGAGCCACCCCCGGGCGTGCGAAGGTTCCATTGAGGGCAATCCCTTCCACCGCCAAGCCCTCGAAGTGGCGCAGCGCGCCGGCGTTGATTTTACATTTAATGTGGCTATGAATGACCGGCGGCAAATCACCGGTTTGTTCTGCGGCGACCTAGAGAAAGCCCATGCCGAAGGTGCCCGCTTTGTTGAGCAACAGAACGGCGTCTTGGTTGACGAGCCGGTTGACATTGCGATTACTAGCAGTGCCGGCTGGCCGCTCGACCTGACGTTTTACCAAGCCGTCAAGGGCCTGACGGCAGTGTTGCCCATCGTCAAAGAGGGCGGGACGATCCTCATTGCCGCGCGCTGCGCCGAAGGTTTGGGCAGTGCGGAATTCGTAGAGATGCTGTTAGGCGCATCCGGTGCCGCCGAATTCGCGGGCCGCCTCGCGGATCCCGATTTCTTCGCCATCGACCAATGGCAGTTGCAAGAGCTGTGCAAGGTACTCGACAAGACCGAGGTTATGTTCTACTCGGAGGGCATTGATCCTCAGTACCGCGACAAGGTGTGGGTCGAGGTCGTTCCCTCTGTGGAGCACGGGCTAGCCGCGGCGCTGGAGCGGCACGGTGCCGGGGCGCGCATAGCAGTCGTGCCCCAAGGCCCTTACGTACTCACGCAAACCAAAGGAGAGCACTGATGTCCGCTAGACACAGGTGGTTTTTGCGAGGGGGACTTGCTTTGTTGGCCGCGCTATACTGGGGGGCAGACGGAGGAGCGGCTGTGGTGCCGATTATGGGGTTGGGCGATCAAAAAGAAGAGGAGGAGGCTCCAAAGGAACCGGTGGCAAAAGACAGCACCATCGCAGAGGGGCTGAAGCAGCGGCTGCTCTTCATGCCCTTTCGCGACAAGTCGAAATACAAGGGCGAGTGGGACATATACTCGGCCGTGCCCCGAGGCTTAGCCGATTCGCTGCGCGGCAGTGCCTTTTTCAGCACTGTGTCTATTGATTCGGCGCTCGTGCGATTAAAAAAGAAAGAATTGCAGGGCAAGCTCGATGTCGGGCGCGCCTTGGCCATTGGCCGCGAGGTAGAAGCCGATTACGTCGTCTTGGGGCAGATCGACGAGATGAGCATGAAGCGCTTTCGCGCCACCATGCCCATCGGTGGCTATCGTAGCTATCAGGGCCTGACCACGGTGCGGCTGTATCCCTATAAGGTCATAGATGGGGAGCCAGCCGGCGAAGTGGAGCGGGAAGTAGTTGAGGACAGCAAGCGCTATGGGATCGCCAATCCGGCGGCCACCGTGCCGCTGGAAAAGGAGTACTTTCTCTTGGGGCAAATGGAGTGGGGCAGCGAGGAATTCCACAACACCTTGCTGGGCAAGTCGATAGGCCGCTGTCTGGACCACTTGGCCGCTGGGCTGGACAGCCTTATCCAACCCCCAGCCGCTTTCAAGGTCTCCGAGCCGAAGATCATCGAGGTGGTAGCTGATACAGTGCGGGCCGATACAGGGGAGAACGGTCAGTCTGTGCGAGTGCGGTTGAGTGCCTATATTAATGTGGGATTAGCCGATTCAGTGCAGAAAGGCAACAAGTACGGCGTGTGGGACAAGGGACGGGAATTGAAGGACCCGGATACCGGCGAGGTATTGGGAATGTCTCTGCCGCGCCGAGTCGGCGTTGTGCAGGTCGAACAGGTGCTCAGCCAACACCTGTCGCTGGTGAGGATCCTCCAAGGGGAAGACGCCGTGCAAAAGGACTACGGAATTCGCGCCGAATAAGGTCAACATGAACACACTACGAACGACATGGATGACGGGATTGGTCCTGCTGCTGGTCGCAGCGAGTGGAACTAGCAGCGATGAGATCCAAGCTCTACCGGAAGACAGCCGCGTATTTTACGTCTTCTCGCCCGATAGGGCTCCGCAGCGCCAGCGGGTCTTACAACTATGGCAGCAGTTGGGTACTCAAGATGCCGAGCAGCGATTTGTCGCCATTGCCCGCGAAGGACAAGTGCCAGCTATCGAGGGTCTGACCCTGTGGTCAGCCGCGCTAGCCGCACAGTCCCCAGAAGTGCCTGCGTACATCAAAGCGCGGCTGGACGCCGACGGGGATTACTTCGCAGCCATAGATTCCGAGGGCACTTTGTACTTGGCCGGCCCGGGACAAGACCTGCTGCAACCCTTGTCCACGGAAGTGGACGAAACCACTTGGGGCAAGGTAAAGGACTTGTTCAGATAGGACTATGTCCGCAGAGCCTGAGCATAGGGACTTTCCCATCAAGCGCATTGATGCCTTCGCCTGCGGTGCTCGCTTGCTTGCAGCAGGTGTCATGCGCTATCACCGCTTGGCAGTCGAGGGCGGTCGCAATCTGCCGCGCGAGGGCCCGGCCCTGATTTTACCCAAGCACTGCGCGTACCGCGACATCCTGCTCGAAGGAGTCTTGTTGTACAGGTTCACCCGGCGCTATGCCAACTACATTATGAAGGTTGGTCTGTGGGGGGTACTAGAGTTGATGGGGGGGATCAAAGTGGTGAGGCCCAAAGACATCAGGCGGATCGCCGACCGAGAGCAACGCCGCGCCGAGATTCGGCGGGCTCGAGCGGCCAACCAACAGATGCAAGGCTATTTAGACGGGCTATACCAGCGCGGAGAAGTGGTCGTTTCACACCCGGAAGGCATGCGCTATCAGGACAAGTTGGGACCGTTGCAAAAGGAAGTAGTGGAGCATCTGGTACAGGCCGAAGAGCGGTTGGGAATGCGCGTGCCGTTGATTCCCATTGGACTGGAATACGATAGCTACGCTCGGCCTGGGGCACGGGTGCACTTTCGGGTTGATGAACCGCTCTACGCAGATTCCTTCGCCAATATCAACGAGTTGATGGATCATCTCAGCAATCGCCTGCGGGTGCTCAGCGGCTTGGCCTGATGGGCCGGGTGTGCAATAACTCAGTAAGGAGACTACATGTTCAAGCTATTTATATTGGTTTTAGCTGTCGCGATTGCAGGATGCGGCTCGAACCAAGTTAAAATCGAGATCAAGGGCGGAGACGGCCAACTCGTGCGCTTAGACGCCAATGACGTCCAATACAAATTCAACCACTTGGTCAGAGCCGGAACCTACATCTTGCCCGAGCCAGATAGCAAAATCGAATTGGGCGGAGGTGCGTACGCTGTCAATGTCGCCGTGGGGGATTATCTGGGTAACAAGGTCTTGCAAGTGGAATCGCCGCCGCTGTGGGGCGTGCGGACCTACGAGGCGATCTTCGATATTCCCGCTAGCAGCAATGCTCCTTTCAAACGCGAAGGTACAATACTCTACGCCTCGACTAAGAAAAACGTCCGCAACTGGGACTTGTTTACCATCAAGGCCGATGGCAGCGATCGTCAGCAACTAACCCACACTCCCGAACCCGAGCAGCATCCCTCTTGGTCGCCCGACGGGAAGAAGATCCTTTTCACTCGCGGCGACGTGATGAGTAACATCGACCTCTACGTCATGGATGCCGATAGCTCTAATGTCGTGCGCCTGACCGAACATCCCGAGCGCGATCAGCGCGGCGTTTTTTCGCCCGACGGCGAGATGATCGCCTTCGTCAGTCAGCGCGACGGTGATGTGGCCGTCTGGCTCATGGACGCCGATGGGGCCAACCCGCGGAAGTTGGTCCAAGGTGGCCAGCCTTCGTTTTCGCCTGACGGCCGCCGCATCGCCTTTACTTCTGCGGCCTTCGACGACAACGCCGAGATTTACCTCATTGATCTCGACGGATCGAATCGGACTCGCCTCACCGAAAATCGGCGCAAGCTCGACTTGTTCGCGTCGTTTTCTCCAAAAGGCGACCGCTTGGCTTACAACTCGGAGGAGTTTGGTGGTCAAGAACTGATGCTCATGCGGCCCGACGGGCAAGGGCAGACCCGCATCTCCATTGCCGAGAAGACCTATGAGCAAGAGCCCGTCTGGTCGCCCGATGGCAAGGGGATAGCTTATGCGGGCAGGATGGGCGACGACGAATACGACATTTACTTGGTCGGCACGGCTGGATTCGACATGGACGATATGGACGAGCCGCCGCTGATGCCCATCAATCTGACCGACAACGACGACCGCGACGATATGTCGCCGAGCTGGCGTCCCTACTGATCCGACATGCAAACGAAGGGGGCTAAGGGCGCTTTTTATCTTTATATCGTCCTCGCCCTGGGGCTGGCCCTACGACTTGTAAACCTGCAAGATCCCCTGATCGACAAGCAGGCTTGGCGTCAGACGGATACGGCCGCCATAGCCCGCAATTTTTACGAAGAAGGGTATTCGCTCTTCTATCCGCGCGTCGATTGGCGCGGTACCACCCCTGGGTACGTGGAGACGAATTTTCCGCTATACCCCTTCGTCGTTGCCCTGCTTTACGCCGCTGCCGAGGATTCCTATGAGTGGCTCGGGCGGCTCGTGGCGGCGCTGTGTTCGATAGCGGCGGCGGCGCTGCTCTATTGGCTGGGCCTGCGATTGGGCATGGGGCGGCTGGGCGCGCTATTAGCTGCTCTGCTCTATTTGCTTTTTCCCATGAGCATCTACTACGGGCGCACCTTTATGCCCGAGGCGCTGATGATCCTTTTGAGCGTGGGGTCGCTTTGGGCTTTCGCGCGGTGGATTGACAGCAGTCGCCGATGGGACTTCGCGCTGGCTGTTCTGTTGGCCGCCCTGTGTTTTCTCGTCAAAATACCTACTCTCTATCTCGGTTTCCCACTGGTCGCCTTAGCTTGGCTGCGCTGGGGTTGGCGCTTCGCCTTCAAGCCTGTGCTTTGGTTCTATCTCGTGCTAGCCTTGGCACCCGCCGTGCTCTGGTACTGGCACGCCAGCCTGCTCTTTGAGGAGACCGGCCTGACATTTGGTATCTGGAATCGCTACGGCTATGACAAGTGGGATCGCAGCCTGCTTTTTACGGTTGATTTTTATTTGACGCTGTTAGAGCGCTTCTGGCACAGCGTCTATACGCCTGCGGGGGCGGCCCTAGTTTTGGCTGGACTCGTCCTAGCGCCTAGCCAACGGCGCGAGTGGACGCTCTGGGTGTGGATGGGGGGGCTGGTGCTATACGTCTTTGTCGTTCCTGAGGGCAATCGCAGGCTACATTACTATCAACTACCCTTTGCTCCGGTTGGGGCCCTTCTAGCCGGACGGGTACTCGAAGCCATTATTGGGGCAGATGCCGCAGCGGCGGGATGGTGTCGATTCGCGCGGAACTGGACGCACTACTGGCGCGTCGTGTTAATATGTACCCTGATCGTCGGGGTCGCCGCCTACAGCGCTTGGGCGGTTAGGCCGTATTACGCGCAGCCCAACAATTGGCACAACTACTATCAAAGCTGCCACTTGGTGGGGCGGATACTCGATGCCAAGTTGCCACAGGATGCGTTGTTAGTCATCGGCGACGAGGACGAAAACACCGGGGTACCACACCGGTCGCAAAGCCCGACCTTGCTCTACTACTGCCATCGCAAGGGCTGGCAAATAACCCCGGACGAATTTGCGCCCGCCCGGCTCGACAGCCTCGCGGCCGAAGGTGCAGACTATTTCCTGGTAGCGGCTGGTTTTGTTGTGGGAAACGAGTCTTTTTGGCAAGATCTATTGCGCCGAGGCGTGACGATCCCTTCGGCGCACCCGCGCCAGTGGCACGACGAAGCAGAATTTATGCACTTCGTCGGCCGGCAGCCAAGACAGGATCGGCACTTCATCCTCGTATCTCTCGCGAGTCGCGGCGAGTAGTTGACAGCGGCCAAGAGCCTATATATTTATATACTCACTATACATCCAAAATGTTTAAATCTTGGCTCTTAGGTAGTTGTCCGTTTCCTACAGCTCGTCCCAAGGAGGGAAAGATGGCGTCGAAAATCGAATACACACAGGTGCGAAAGTGGTTTCTGGTCGGTATAGCAGCCGTTGTGGCTGGCTGTGCCACCACCGGAGGCAGCGGAGGGGGTGGTTATGGCCTGCCGCCCATTCCCGAGGGCAAGGGGCGGCTCATGTTGGAGACGGGTGGGATCAACGAGGTCAATTACTATGTCCTCGACGGAGAGACTGGCGAGGAAGTTCACTCGGAATCGCCGCGCATGGCTGCGAGTTCGCCCATAGGATACGAGACCGGCTACCGCTCCTTGCCGCAATTCGTCGATCTGGACCCTGGCAGCTACACAGTTGTGGTCAATACAGATATCGACGATAGCGTTGAGAAGGAAATCGAAGTCCTAATGGGACAGGAAATGTACGCGACCATACCCGTCGGTCGTTTTCAGGTCATTTTTTCCGATGCGCAGGGCCGCAGTCAGGTGCCTTTCCTGATTTTTGACTACAATTTGCGGACTATGCTGGGCCGAGGCATGACCTCAACAGAAGTGCGCTACTTTATCATGCCAGTGGGCGAGTACAAAGTGCGGATTGAAAATTCTCCCACTGGTTTGGACGAAATCAGGCCCGTACAGATCAGTATGGGGCAGACCCAGAACATTCTCATCGGACCGCCTCCCTCGCCGGCACAACCGGGCGAAAGTGGGGGCGAAGGGGACGCACAGCCTTAGGCTGATCGCTTATCGTGGAGTAATGCCATGAAGCGCAAAGTATTATGGGGTGGAATTGCACTCTTGGCCGCGCTATGGGTATCGGCCAGTGGCGCGGCCACGTCCCCTCTCAAGGCGACCGTCATCGATCGCTACGGAAATCAGCACCAAGTAGATAAGTTCACCTTTCAGGGGCGTCAGGATTTGGAAATCTACGTCCAAGGACAGCGTCGGCTAGTGGAACTGGTCAAGGTGGATCGGTTGCGCTTTGAAGGGGAACGCAGCGACGAGGAACAGCGCGTCGTGCTTGTGTTCCGCAACGGTGTTCAAGAAGCGGCCTTGATGGTGACGGGTGGCTCTGCTTCGCCTCACCAAGATGCGGTTGGCGGTGGGAGTAGTGGGCGTCGCTTCTCTGGGGTGACCGAACTGGGGCCGTTTTTCATTCTCGCCAGTGATGTGCAAGAGATTGTCTTGCGCCATCCCGTCGGCGAGAAGCCACCCGAGGAAAAAATTCTCAAGGCCACGATCATCACTATGGACGGCAGGCGCTTCGAGGTGGAAAATTTGCGCTATCACGGCAAGCAGCGGCTCGACTTTTTCAGGGGCCGCAACAAGCGCTTTATTCCCCTAGATAAGGTGGCGCGGATTGACTTTGAAGACGGCGGGACGGGTGACGAGTTCAGGCCGATAACGGCGACCTATTGGTCGGGGAAAACCGTTATGGGCACGGTTGAGGCGAGCCTAGTGCGCCTTTCGGGCGAGACCGACAAGAGCTATTTCGAGCGCGTCAACCGGGCCTTTACGGGCGTCGTAGGTTCGAGTCCATTTGCGGTTGGTATGCACGATGTGAAGCATATTCGCTTTCGGCAAAATAAGGACGAAGAAAGCGCTGAAGGTGGTGCTGACGACACTGCCGATAGCGCCAGCGATAGTGCTGCTGCTACTACTGCCGGAGGTACTCAATAAGTGTGCTTTACTACGGACCGATGGGGAGGTATGATGACGGGCTAGACACTACGAATAAACACTTGCAATATAGAGGAGGATTTCCTATATTGCACGGATTAAAAGGCCCTCTACAGTGGCTTCCGGTTGGTCGGGAAAGATCGGATCGGATGTCGATTGTCAGTGGGCATAATTTTCTACGCGAGGAAAGCAGATCTACGGAGGCAACAAGCTATAGTCCGCGGCTACGATGGAGATTGAGCCGAAAAGGTCGCTGCCTCAAACCACCACACTCCCGAAAGAGGGAAGGAGTTGCACTATGAAACGTCTATATGGCCTTTTGGCTATGGGCCTGATTGTGGGCCTGACGAGCGGTGCCAGTGCGCATATTGGCGAACAGGTTTACCTGCTCTTTGAGCTCCCTGAAGCTGATCTGGCCGATATCGATCTGCGTGACGCCAGCATAGCCGACTGGGAAGATGTAGTTGGTGATGCACAGTTGGTCACCACTGATTTCTTTCAGGATCCGACTGTGGGCGACGGTGCCCAGTACGATCCGGCGGACCTAGACTATCGCATTTGGCTGGCTTGGAATGGCAATGCCGGTACCATTTGGATGGGCATGGAGCGCATCGACAACATCTACATCAACGAGTACGCTGGCGGTGACTTGGGTAGCTTGTGGAGACAAGATGCCATTGAGTTCATGCTTGATGGCGACCACACTGGTGGCGATTACACTGGTTCGGCCGATGAGAACTGGACCGACGAAGAGAAGGACCTGAATAACAACCGCACGGCTCAGCAGTACGTGGCTATCGGTGATACTCCTGACGGCCGCCACGTCGGCTACCTGGGCAAAGGCACCGAGTGGGTCAACGCGTTGCCCTACGCTGATGGCGGCGGCGGTTCGACCGGCGACGGGCCGACGACCACAATCATTGAGTTCTTCGTCACGCCTTTCGACGACCTAATCTGGAACAGCCCAGACGACAGCGTAGCTTCGCCGCTGTTCGATGGTAAGATCATTGGTTTCCAGATTTCGGCTCAGGACATGGATGAGGGGCCGAGCGATTACCGCGCTTTTCACACCTTGTCTGGTCAGGCTGCGACTTGGCGCTTTGCCGAGCGCTTCGTCGATGGTCGCCTAGTCGGTGCCGGTGGCGATGGCACGGCGGTCGAAGAAGACTCTTGGGGCCGCATCAAGGCCGCGTTTGAGTAACAGCAACGCCCTGTTGTTTTTCTAAATTTTAAGGAGAGGGGGAATACGTCCTCCTCTCCTTAAAATCATTTTGTGGCTATCCATAATTTGGGTAGCCACCTTCCTCGCGTCATAATACCTCGCTCTTGGTTTGCCATGCTAAGACCTAGGCAGCGCAAATTCTACCGGGGAGTAACGGAATGAGAATTGGGATTTGTGTCGCCGCGTTGGTTTTGGGCGGTTGGGTAAATGCTGCTGCGGAGTTGCGGCTGTTCGCTATTCCGGGCAATACAACTTGGATTGATGCCAAGCAGGGACCGCTTTCAGAAAATCGCTTCATTGAAGTAATAGACCTTGAAAGCTATGAAAATGGCATTGGGCCTATTACCCCATCGCGTGTAGTTCCCGTTCCCGAAGTTCCTCTCGCATTAACCGCCGCCGAAGTGGATGCAGCGACCGATTCCAGCCTCTTTGCCTTCTCGCTTAATGTAACCAGAGCCGATGTAGTAGCACCGACTGATATCGAACTCGAAGATGGTACGACCGTAAAGGCGGGCACGGTCTTGGTTCCTCGTTGGAGTTCCTTCCCGCGTAGCTTAGAGGCCGTCCAGTTATTGCGTCGGGCTGGCATCACCGAGATTGAGGCCATGATCAACGTGGCCGAGTCCTTCCCCCGCCCTCCCAGCGGCGACAAGTACAATAAGGGACTCAATCTCACGCCTCTCGGCATTTTTGAAAGGGCTTTGACTGACCAGCGACTCCAGGAGGGCTTATGGCACGTTTTCGATGGCGATCCACTGACCCATTTCGAGCGCATTGACCGAGTTGGGCAGGACGTCAAACAGCAATGGATTCTCTATATCGACTTAGGACGCTACTTTCCAATCCGCTTGTTCCGCCTCTATCCCAGTCTTGAAGAGCCCTCGCGCGTTTCAGCTTATACCTTCTATAGGGGCCTGCCTGGGACTGAAAAGGTGATTGCCGGCCTTAGTCTCGACGATCCGAGTGTTGGGCAGTTGGCGTTCCCTAGATTCACTAAGATAGCCTCGACTTTTCCGACCTTCGTTCCCGAGTCGAGCGCACCGGTCAATGTGGAAGACACTATTGCCGTGGCCTTTGAGCCGCAGGCCTACATGCGCTATGCGCGCTTTGATTTTCAGACTCCGCTGGATTACGATTTAGCTGAAATGGAGTTTTTAGCTGACGGCTTTGTGCCTGAGGCGGTTTATACTTCCAATGCACTGCCGCTGCCCCCAGCGACCTTGGGACGGATCTTCTGGGACGAGCGAAAAATTGGCGATCCCAACGGGTCGCGCGCTATCGTGCGCGTACAGACAGGCGTCAATCCCGAGCCGGAGGTACTTTTTCGCGTCAACAAATTCGAGCGCTCGGTGGAGTGGAAAGAGGAAGGGGCGAGCATCACCGACCAACGGCTTGGCTCTAAGACCTTCGGCCAGGAAGTGGACCTAAACGATGAGGCTCTCAATCTGGAAGCCCGTGAGATCTTCAGTGCTGCCTTGCCCGAAGACCGAGCGCGAGTCCGCCTGACCCGCGCTGAGTACAAGGCTCTGCCGGGCAATGAGCGGCGCCATGTTGAGCCCGATCTCGAGTTTTGGAGTGGTGTTCAGTTGGCTAACAATGGCCAGTTGATCAATGCACCGAGTGGTCGGCCCTTCATTCAGATTGAGGTTGAGTTTCTGAGCGAAGATCCTGCGGCGGCTACGATTATTAGCAATTTGCGTTTTGAATACTCCGCTCCGCAGATCACGGATCAGGTCTTCGGCGAAATTGCTCCGGCCGTGGATGTGATTGCTGGCCGCGATACCTCCTTTGTGCTGGTCCTCAACGCTGGACTAGGGGCTGAGAACAATGGGTTCAACCGCTTGCAGGTTTTTACGCCAGCGCGTGCGGAAGCCATTGAGGGGGTGGAAGTGGATCTAGGCGACGGAGAGTTCTTGGACTTGGAACGAGTGGATGACGAAGGCAAGATAGGCGAGGGACAGTTTCGAGAATTGTACGTCGCCGATGATCAGTTCGTCGTTGGTTTTCCAACCATAGGCCCAGCTGAGGAAGGCCAAGTCCGCAACGCATTGGTAAAGGTCCGCTTTCAGGGCCGGGTCATCGACTTCCGCACCAACTTCGCTGCCAATGTATTCTTAGACACTTTAGATGCAGAAGCAGAGCGGCGCTTTACCAGTAGCGGCATTTTGGCGCTTGGGGGTAATGAGAGTGCGCTTGATACGCTGGCCATTTTCTTGCCACAGCGGGTGGAGGACAATGACGTGGTAGATTTCGCAGCGACGGACCAGCTCTCAGATCGCAATTCCCTAGCGGTGATCGCCGATATTTCAGCGCAGAGCGAGAACCTAGTGACCAATTTCAAGGTCGTGCCCAATCCTTTTACGCCCAATGGCGACGACGTCAACGACGAAGTAGTCGTGACTTTTGACGTCCAGCGATTGCTAACGCCTAAGCCATTATATCTGGAGATATTCGATTTGAACGGTCGGCGTAGGCGTCTCATTGAGCGCCAGCTATCGTCGGGGGGATATTCCCAACAGTGGGATGGCCGCGACGATGCTGGACAGGTCGTGCCTCCAGGGCTATACCTATTGCGCATTTCGACCGACGCTGATCATGCAGGTGAGGCCCAGACGCGCATCATTTCCGTAGCGTATTAGCTTTAGCTATAACGCGCGAAAAGAAAGGAAATGCTATGAAACGGCTGCTAAAGCGGAAGACGGCTCTCTTAGCCGTGTTATTTTTGCCTAGTTTCTGTCTGGCTCAAACGGATGCCTATCGGCTTTTCGGCAGCTCGATTCGCGTGGATCGGGCTTCGCACTGGGAAAACTGGATTTATCAGAACGACTTGGTCTCCCAGTTGAACGTGCCAATCCGCGATGCGGACATTTTCCGAGTTGATGCCGATGGGCTGCGGCCGACTTTCTTTCGCCGCAATATCAACGTGGCCCCGACGGCTGTCGATTTCACCTATCCTGATTTGGTCCGAGCTAACGGCGATCTCGTCTCTGGGGGGGCGACGGCTAAGTCCAATGACGCCTTGGCCAATAATATCATCGATGGCGATTTAAGCACCTTTTGGGAACCGGACACGCCGATCAGTTTTACGAGCCGCCTGACTCGCCCTGGAGATTTCCATCTCGACGGTCTGCGCGACTGGGAAATTGAAGTCGATCTGGGGCGGCTGGTCTTTGCCGATAGCCTGACGATTATCTTTCCCGCTGGCCAGTTTGAGGACGAGTTTCTCGGCGAGCCGGTTAAGGCCTTTGTGCTTTTCGCCTCAATGGGCGAGCGCTTTCCCTTTCCCTTGGGTAACAACCTCAAGTTTTCCGTCGTCGGGCAAGTCTCTACCGGCTTCGTCGCTGGCAAATTGGCCCAGTGTGTTCGCGATGAAAGCGCGGGCTACGCTGGCGAAACTCGCTGTGAAGGTGGGGGAGGAGGTGAGACCGGTGAAGTGACGCTGGTTCCGATGCCTGGGAGTGAGGGGCGCTATGTGCAGATGACCTTCCCGCTCTTGCCGCTGGATCGAGCCGACTGGGACTTGGATGGCCGGCCCGATATTAACGGAGCTTTCATCCATTACGTCCGCATTAAAATTACGGATTCAGACCTCTGGCGCGACGCCTTTTTGGGCACGGGCGAAGAGGCACGTCTCGCCTATGAAGCATTGCCCCAAGAGCAGCGCGGTGCGATCGTCTATCAGCGCCAGACAGCCGGTGGCCTACTCGTGGAACTCCAAAACGACGACAATCTGACGGCCGCAGAAAAGTATCAAGCCCTGCCCGAGGAAAAACGCGGTCCGATCCTCTATTATAGCAAGGAGGTTCCCCGGATTGCCGAGGTTCAGGTCTGGGCTAAGGGCGACAACTACGCGCTACAACCCGAAAAGCGCGGCGGTGCCTCGTTTGAAAACGGCGGTTTGGGTGCGCCCAATTTGTCCACGGATGGGCTATACGATTCGGAGTGGGTGGCCAATACATGGTCGCCGGTGTACCTCAAAGGCACGGCTTGGTACGACTTAGGGGCTGTATTTTGGGTCGATAATGTCTCAGTAGTCAACAAGCGCATCAACCAGAGCCACCAAGGTGCCTTCTTGGGGCCGGATATCTTGGTTTCCGACGGCACGCTGCTCAAACCCGTGAGCATGGACGACCGCGAGGACTTTCCGCAGCTCGAAGAATCGCTCAAATGGGACAACATCATCAGTGAGGAGCACGTCGATAACCACGGTCCGGTAGTGCGCATTTTCCGCGAGACTTTTCCTTGGCGCAAGATACGCTTTTTGCAAATCCGCGACATCGACGTCACCGGAAATCAATCCGGTCGCTATGGTGCACTGGCGACTTTAGCCGAGATCCAGCTTTACGGCGAGGGGTATCCGGTGAGCGTGTGGGCGTACTCGCCACCGATCACGCTGACCGATTCACGCGGCAACTTCATCCGCAAAACCCTGCCGCGCATTGCTTGGGAAGGCGATGTCATCGTCCGCGGGACCGATCCGCTCACCGGCCAAGCCATCGAACGGATCGAGCCGTTGGATCTCCATCCAGATGTTCGCTTACAGGTACAGACCCGCACCTCGGATCAGACCGACACCAACTTCACATACTATCAGGTCGTTACTGTTGCTGGCAACGAAGAGCGCGAGGAAGTGACGAAAGAGGTTTACGACGAGATTGCCTTGGAGTGGACGGCTTGGGAGATCTGGCAGACCCTGCCCGCCAGCCAGCAACACGCCTCGCGCACCGACGACGATGGCGACGGGGTCACCGATGAGGATCCGATTGACCTGATTGACAACGATGGCGACGGTAAGGTGGACGAGGACGGCCGCAAACTGCGCCGGGCACCGCGCTCCAGCTTTGCCAAAGACGGCGAACTGGCATTTGTCGGCTGGAGCGAATGGAGTGAGAGCTATTTGCCCACCAATGGCGTCAACGAGGCGACGATCACCTCGCCCAATCCGCGCAAGTTCGTTCAGGTGCGGGTCAATCTCTCTTCAGAGGATCCCTTTAAGACGGCGCGCATCCGCGAGTTGCGCGTTGAGTTGGCCCCGCCGCTGTCGCTGGAACTGGCCGGCGAGTTGGCACTTCTCACCGACGAGGGAGCAACGCGCGTGCCGACCGACTTGAGTGTGCAGACCTCAGACTATACGCCGCCGCGCAATATCGATCCGCTCGCGTCGCAGCAGTTTGCTTATTTCATCCGCGCTGCCGAGCCCGACCCGACCGATGCGACCGTGCGCGACGGCTTTAACGAGGTGCTGGTCGTCGCGCCGCGCGATGCGCACTTGACCGGTGTGCGCTTGGGGCAGGTCGCTATCGCTCAGACGTCCTCGCTGCTCAACCCGGAGGAAACGCAAACCTCGGCGACGACCACGAAGTTTGACCGCGCCTTTGTCCTCGACGACGACGGAGTCTTGCGCGATGCAGATGGCGAGATATTGGAACGGATGGCGACCGGCGCGGATTCGATCTGGGTGCGGTTCCCCTTTTCGCTCAATGCCGATCTGCCG
>JAJDYK010000009.1 GCA_022825185.1 Candidatus Latescibacterota bacterium
ATCGACGGAACTCGTCGGCCCACACATGCCCAAATCGCTTTTCAGCATTAGGGGATTGCTAATCGGGATAGCCCTCTCCCTAGCGGTGGGTCTGCTCGCGCCGTACGGGGTCGTGTTCAATTACTACTGGGTCGGCTTTAATCCCTCTTCGCCGGGCGCGCTCTTTCTCTTTTTTGTCCTGACCTTTGCCGTCAATGGATTTGTGGCTCTGCTCGGCCGCCATTTCGCCCTGTCCAAAGCCGATCTGGTGCTGATTTACTGCATGTTGATGATGGCGGTCACGGTGCCGACGTGGGGCCTGATGTTCTTCCTCATTGGCACCATCGTCTATCCCTTCTACTACGCCACCCCGGAAAACAACTACGTCGAGTTGTTCTACGACTTTATCCCCTCGTGGATCGCGCCGCAGGACTTCGAGGCGATCAAGAATTACTACGAGGGGCTGCCGCAAGGCGAGTCCATCCCGTGGGGCGTCTGGGTGGAGCCGATGGCCTACTGGCTGGCGTTGATCGTGGCCATGAGCTTCATGCTGATATGCATGAGCGCCATCCTCCACCGCCAGTGGTCGGAGCACGAGCGGCTGACCTATCCGATGGTTCAGCTACCGCAGAATATGATTGAGAAGGAAGCCCAGATGCGCGTGGCTCCTTTCTTTAAGGATCAGCGGATGTGGCTGGGGTTTGCCGTGCCCTGCATCCTGCTCAGTCTCAACGCCCTCAACCACTACTTCCCCATCGTGCCCGAATACAACCCTCGCGGCCGTTTTTCCTTCTTAAACCATACCTTGCACCTGCCGGTTGCACTCAACTTGGCTTGGGTCGGCTTCTTCTACTTGGTCAATCTCGAGATCACGTTCAGCATTTGGTTCTTCTACGTGTTCTCCAAGGTGGAGGAAGGGGTCTTCAAGACGCTCGGCATCGCCAGCACCGAACGCTTGAGCGCGTACGAGTACTCGCAGCCGGCTGACCTGACCCATCAAGCTACCGGCGCGGTCATTGTGTTGGTGCTCTTTGGACTGTGGACCGCCCGGCCCCATCTCAAAGAGGTATGGCGCAAGCTCTGGGACCCGCGCGGCGGCGTCGATGACAGCGAGGAGTTGCTCCGTTACCGGACAGCCTTGATCGGCTTTTTGGGCAGCTTGCTGTTCGTCGCCGTGTGGCTCTGGCGCTCGGGGGTGCCGATTGCGGTGCTTCCGGTCCTGCTCGTCGTTAGCTTGCTGTTCTTCATCTTGGTCGCGCGCGTAGTAGCCACCGGCGGCGTGGCCACCGCCCGCAGCCCCATTGTGCCGGCGTATTTCATCATTTCGGGCTTGGGCACTTCGATCCTCGGGGCCAAGGGATTGGTCGCCCTCAACTTCACTTTTATTTGGCAGGGCGAATCGCGCACTTCGCCGATGGTTGCGTGTGCCAACGGCCTCAAACTCGCCGAGCTAATTCCCGGCCCCAAGACGCGGCTGTTTTGGGGCCTGATGCTGGCGCTGGTGTGCAGTCTTTTGGCCGCGGCCTACATGACCTTGAAACTGGCCTACACCCATGGAGCGATTAATCTGTCGCTGATCAACAGGGCCGGTGCCCACGGCTGGCCGTACATCGGCCCGACCATTCTCAACATGCCCGAGGCCGACATGCGCGGCTGGCTCTTCAAGGGGATCGGCGCGGCCGTAGAGGGCTTTTTAATGTGGGCGCAGCACCGGTGGTTTTGGTGGCCCTTTCACCCGATCGGCTTTGCTATTGCCGTGGGCTGGCTGACGAGTCAGATCTGGTTCTCGGCGCTGATTGCTTGGCTGTTGAAGCTGGTCATCCTGCGCTTTGGCGGCGTGCGCTTGTTCCAGAATGCCAAGCCGTTCTTTTTGGGATTGATTTTGGGCGAGGTGTCCGTCTCGGGGATATGGGGTGCGATCTATGCGCTGACTGCGGAAAAAGGGCGCTGGCTGACGAATATGTGATAGTTTGCGCGGATGCGCCGCGCTATTGAACACACAAGATATTGTAGCCCGGTTAATGAACCATTTTATTGACACTTTCTTTTTATGGAAATTATATATATGAGTATCCATGAGTGCCCATGCTCAAGTAGGCTGAGTACGTTAGGGCAGTTACCAACGGAACATCCTCATTAGACGATGCTTATCCCGGACTCACGTTAAGATCGCTTCCAAGGAGACTAGACCATACTGAGGTTTACCGAAGAGATCCTGTTGCTACTCTACAGTGAAGACCGAGGCGATTTCGCGCCCGGTCTTGCACCGCATTCGTTGCACACCGTCCTCGCTGGTGCCGTGTTGATGGATTTGGCCTTGGAAAATCGCATCGATACGGATCCCGAGCATCTCATTTTGGTTGATGCCACGCCTCTTGCAGACGATCTGCTCGATCCCATCCTAGCTGACATCGCACAGGATACAGGCGCACGCGACCTAGGGTATTGGGTCGCACAGACGGCCAAGCAGGGCGACGAAATCCGCGACAAGGCACTTGCGCGGTTGGTCAACCGGGGCATCTTGGAAGCTGAGTCCGAAGGGATTTTTTCCCTTTCGCGCTTGGTGTCGCGCTCCCGCCGCTATCCAGCCATTGATGGGCAACGAGTAGAAGAAGTTCGGTTGCGCATTATGCGCGTGTTGTTCACCGATGAAATTCCTGACCCGCGCGACATTGTCATTATCTGTCTGGCAGATGCCTCCGGCGTTTTCAAGAATATTCTGTCCCAGTCGGAACTATCGGAGGTACAAGAACGGATCGACCTGATTCGCAAAATGGACCTGATCGGGCAATCGGTCACTAGGGCGATCCGCGAGTATGAGCCTCCTGCCCCTATCCCGGCTCCGCGCAAAGAAATACCCCAGGCACCGGGGTTGCCGCTTGTTGGCAACACCATCGGCATGACGCGCGATTTGCGCTCGCTGCTCGTCAAACAATACCGAAACTTAGGGCCGATTTTTCGCATCAAGGCATTCAATCGCCGCTTCGTCGCCCTCGTAGGTCCCGAGGCGAATGCCTTCGTAAAGCGAGGGGGTAAGTACTTTCGCACGCTTGAAAACTGGGTGGATTACAACAAAGCTGGGGGAGTCGGACGCAACATAATCAGCATGGATGGCCCCGAACATATTCGC
>JAJDYK010000067.1 GCA_022825185.1 Candidatus Latescibacterota bacterium
ATTGACAAAGACAGGCAAAGTTTTGTAATATCCACCTCCGCGTCACTCGCTTCTGGCCCTTAACAATAGCATCGGCCCATGCAGCTTGCAGGTTCTCATACTTTTCGCGCCCCGAGGCAAGTCATGTGGGACTTGCTCAACGATCCCGAGATCTTGGCGCGCATCACGCCAGGCGTTGATACCTTGGAGCAGACCGGCCCCGGCCAGTACCAAGCTGTGCTGCACATCAAAATGGGACCGATCAACAGTACCTTCAACGGCGCGCTGCAAGTAGTAGATAGCAAGGAGCCGGAAAGCTATCGCTTGATCATCGACGTCGATGGCAAGATCGGCCAGATCGCGGCTGAGGGCCATGTCCGGCTCGCCGACCAAGACCACGAGACGACCACGGTGGAAGTCGAGGGCGGCTCGCAGTTGACGGGTCGATTGGCGAGTATGGGTCAGCGCCTGCTCTCGGGCGTGGCGCGGATGTTTACCAACCAGTTTTTCAAAGCGTTGGAACGCGAAGTGTCAATTAGGAATTAGGGATTTCCGTCCCCAATTCTCAATTCGTAATTCCTAAGTTCGCACTTCTTAATTCGATTCAATAGGAGGTGGCTATGTCAGTAGCAATCAAGGTCACTGTCAACGGCCAGACCCACGAGCACGAGGTGGAGCCGCGCCAGATGCTCGTCAGCTATTTGCGCGAGGAGTTGGGCCTGACAGGCACGCACGTCGGCTGCGACACCAGCAACTGCGGTGCCTGCACCGCCATCGTCGATGGCCAAGCCGTCAAGGTCTGCACCATGCTCGCGGCACAAGCCGACGGCGCGGAGATAACGACCATCGAAGGGCTTGCGGCCAACGGCACGCTGCATCCGTTACAGGAAGCCTTCCGCGAGACCCACGGCTTGCAGTGCGGCTTTTGCACGCCTGGCATGATTATGGCCGCTTGGCAGTTGCTAGAGCGCAATGCAACGCCGAGCGACGCGGAGGTCCGCCACGCGCTCGAAGGCAACTTTTGCCGCTGCACGGGCTACGACAACATCATCAAGGCGGTCCAACACGCCGCCGAAAGCGCATAGGAGGCCGCTATGGGAGTTATAGGACAATCCATCAAGCGCGTCGAAGACCAGCGCTTTATTACCGGTAAGGGCCGCTATACCGATGACATTACCCTGCCTAACTCGACCTTTGCGGCGCTCGTGCGCAGCCCACATGCCCACGCCGCGATCAACGGCGTCGATACGACGGCCGCGGCCGCAGCCGATGGCGTGGTCGCCGTCTTTACGGGTGCCGACCTCGAAGCTGCGGGCGTCGGCGGCCTACCCTGCGGCTGGCAGGTGGATTTCAAAAATGGCGACACCATGAAGGAGCCAGCCCATCCGGTGCTGGCTGCGACCAAGGTGCGCCACGTCGGCGACCCGGTTGCCATCGTCTTGGCCGAGAGCCGCGAACAAGCTGCGGACGCCGCTGAGTTGGTGGCCGTGGATTACGAGGTTTTGGACGCGGTCGTCGCGGCAACTCAAGCGACGGCCGAGGGTGCGCCGCAGTTGTTCGACGATGTGCCCAACAACACGCCCTTCGACTGGGAGCTCGGCGACCAAGCGGCCACGGACGCCGCTTTGGCCAGCGCCGCGCACGTTACCACGTTGGAGTACGACAACCAACGGCTCATCCCCAACGCGATTGAGCCGCGCTGCGCCATTGGCGATTACGACGGCGCGCGCGACCACTACACGCTCTACACCTCGTCGCAGAACCCCCACGTCATTCGCCTGCTGATGACGGCGTTTGTCTTGGGCCTGCCCGAGCACAAGGTGCGCGTGGTGTCGCCGGATGTCGGCGGTGGCTTTGGCTCGAAAATTTTTCACTATGCCGAAGAAGTCCTCGTCACGTGGTGCTCGCGCCAGATTGGTCGTCCGGTAAAGTGGACCGCCAGCCGCAGCGAGGCATTCCTCACCGACGCCCACGGCCGCGATCACCACACCAAGGTCGATCTTGGCCTCGACGCCGACGGGAATTTCGTCGGCCTGCGGGTCAAAACTGTTGCCAACTTGGGCGCGTATTTGTCGACTTTTGCGCCGTGTGTGCCCACGTATCTCTACGGCACGCTTTTGCAGGGGCTGTACACGACTCCAGCGGTCCACGTCGATGTCACTGGCGTCTTCACCAACACTACGCCAGTTGACGCCCTGCGCGGCGCGGGCCGCCCCGAGGCCACGTACGTCCTCGAGCGCACGGTTGAGCAGGCCGCCTTGGAGACGGGCCGCGACCCAGCTCAACTGCGGAGCCAGAATTTTATCCCGTCCTTTGACGGCGTGGAGCAGGAAGGCTATCAGACCCAGGTGGCCTTGCAGTACGACAGTGGCAACTATGGGGCCGCGCTCGAAAAAGCCCTCGCGGCTATCGGCTACGACGAGCTGCGCGCAGAGCAGGCACAGGCCCGTGCCGCTGGCAACGGCCGTCATATCGGCATTGGCTTTTCGACCTATATCGAGGCCTGCGGCATTGCGCCCTCGGCCGTGGTCGGCGCATTGGGTGCTCGCGCTGGCCTGTTTGAAAGCGCGGGCGTTCGCGTCCAGCCCACCGGCAAAGTCACGGTCTTTACCGGCAGCCACTCGCACGGGCAGGGCCACGAGACGACCTTCGCCCAGGTGGTGGCCGACGGGTTGGGCGTGGGGATCGAAGACGTGGACATCATTCACGGCGACACCGAATCCGTGCCCTTTGGCATGGGCACGTATGGCTCGCGCTCGCTGGCTGTCGGCGGCACAGCCATCGTCAAGAGCATGGACAAGATCAAGGAGAAAGGGGCCAAGATCGCGGCCCACTTGCTCGAAGCTGCCGAGGAGGATCTCGAATTCGCCGAGGGCAGTTGGACGGTCAAGGGCACCGACCAGTCGATCGCCTTTGGCGAGGTCGCGCTGGCCGCGTACGTGCCGCACAATTTTACCGAGGGGCTGGAGCCGGGGCTGGAGTTTACCAGCTTTTACGACCCGGCCAATTTTACCTTTCCCTTCGGCGCTCACATTGCGGTCGTGGAGGTGGATGCCGAGACCGGCGTGGTTGCGGTGCGGCGCTACGTCGCCGTTGACGACGTGGGCAATATCGTCAATCCCATGATCGTCGAAGGCCAAGTAGCAGGCGGCATTACGCACGGCATTGGCCAAGCCCTGTTTGAGGAGGCGGTGTACGACGATAGCGGCCAGCTCATTTCCGGCTCGTACATGGACTACGTTCTGCCGCGCGCCGACGACCTGCCTTCCTTTGAAACCGACCACACTGTCACGCCCTGCCCGCACAATCCCCTCGGCGTCAAAGGCGCTGGCGAGACCGGCACGATTGGCTCGCCGCCGGCTATTGTCAACGCCGTGATCGATGCCCTGTGGCCGTTGGGCGTGCGCGACCTTGCGATGCCGCTGACGCCGCAGAAGGTGTGGCAGGCCATCCAACAAGCCAGCTAAGGAGAAGATAGACCATGATACCTGTTGCGTTTGACTATCATCGTCCCTCTTCAGTAGATGAGGCGATTGAGCTCCTCTCGGACGACGCCAAGCTCTTAGCTGGCGGCCACAGTCTGTTACCGGCCATGAAGCTGCGCCTGTCGTCACCGGGCGCGCTGATCGACATTGGCCGGATCGCCGAGCTCAACTACATCAGAGAGGACGGCGGCACCATTGCTATTGGTGCGACCACTACTCACCAACAGATTGCGTCCTCGGGCTTGGTGAGTGCCAATGCTTCGGCCTTGGCCCAAGCCGCTTCGGTCATCGGCGATCCGCAGGTGCGCAACAAGGGCACTATTGGCGGCTCGTTGGCCCATGCCGACCCGGCGGCCGACTACCCAGCCGCGATCTTGGCGCTGGGAGCCGAGATTGTCGTCAGAGGACCCGACGGCGGGCGTTCGATTCCGGCTGACGAGTTCTTCATCGATCTGTTTTTGACCGCACTCGCGCCGGACGAGATCATCACTGAGGTGCGCGTCCCGGCCGCGGACAAATCGGCGTATGTCAAGTTCCCGCATCCGGCCTCGCGCTTTGCCGTGGTGGGCTGCGCTGCCGCCTCGGCTGGAGGCGCGGTCAAGGTCGCCTTTACGGGCGTGGCCAACGCGGCCTTCCGCGATAGTGGGGTTGAAGAGGCCCTCAGCGGCGGTTTGAGCGAGGAGTCGATCGCTGCTGCTGCTGCACGGGCGGCCGATGGACAGGAGGTGCTCGCCGACCACTTTGCTGGTGAGGAGTACCGCCGTCACTTGGCGAAGGTTTTTGCTCGCAAGGCGCTTGCGGCTATCGTTTGAGTGTCGTCGCATCTGACAGGAATAGCCCCCGATGCCGGTTGAGCGTCGGGGGCTATTCCTATAGGTAGTTTCAGAGATCGTCTGTTTTGACGAAGAAGCTCTGTTCAACAGATCGTAGGCCAGGCTCCGCGCACGGACCCAAAATGCCGTTGCAACGAGGGGAATGCCTCGTGTGTCGGGTTGGGTTGCATAGGAACGGACTGTTGTCTGTCGAGATAGAGGCAACCCACTTCGTTCGCAGGCAGCGCGGTTAGCAATCTACTGGCCCGTTCCATTGCTGCGCACCACTGCCGCTTCAGATCCGATAGCGTCTGCGGGATCGCTAGGTCTAGTCGTTTGACTTCCTCTTGGGTAAAAGCCGCGTTGCGATTTAACTGGTCGAGCAAGAAATTCGGCGTATAGCCCTGATCTTTCCCACAGGCCGCCCAACACAGCGCTCCCAACGAGAGATAGCTGCTGTCCAAATGCAGAACGTCGATGAAATCGCGTGCCTCTCGGCGTCCGGCCAAAGCCAACACCTTGTTGGTTGCCGCGTCGGCCCGGTGCAGGCGGTAACCGCATAGTTCATCTTGTTCAACGGGAAAGAAGCGGAAGGCAGAATCCTGAGCCCATTCCAATCGAAGGGACTGCCCTTCCTTCGCCGCGATGGCCCTGAGATAGGCCGGCTGCTGTAAAACCCATTCGATTGCAAAGCCATTCGAGTCTAGGACGGCGACGTCGAATGCGGCACTCCGCGCGACGCTGTCTTCCACGTCGTGGAACATATCCAAGTCTTCGGAAAAACGCGGACTGTCGGGAATTTGGTGCAGGACCGTAGCACCGGCTACATAGCTTTCTGGGCTGCGGTTTTGCGCTAACAAACGCAGGATGGATTGCTGAAACGCACTTAGGGGCATAGGCGAGCGGCCAAGATAAATCCCTGTCGGCCTCCATGCAGGCGCAAGCCTCGTGCGATTTCGGGTATATCTGCGACGCCTACTTCCAAATCACGGCGCATATACCAGAAGCAGCGGGCGTAGTAATCGACAAAGGCTTGGCGGGCGAGTTGTAGCCGCTCGGTTTCGTTCAGCGTGTTTTTGCGTTCTGTATGCACGGGTCGTTGGATTATACGCGAGAAACGGCGATTAGCGTCTCTGGGAAGGCTACGCCGCTCCATCAGGAAAAAGACGGTCCACGGCCAGCGTCCATCCAGGGACCGCTGGCTCGGCCGCTGCCGACTCGCCTCGGCGATATGCGATCGGTTCAGCGGGAGTTATTGCCTTGTAACATCTTACCACATCCTCACTCATCAAGTCCACGTCCCAAACGACCCGCGTCCCGGCGGCGAAATAGTCCTTCCGCTTTTGCTCCATCTCCTGCTCGGCCGTCGGACCATAATCGCCCTCGCTGCGGACCTCAACGGCGAAGACGGGAGGCCCGTTGAGAAACTTCATCGTCAGTTCACCCGTATAGAACGCCGCGTCCGGGCTGAACGATTGGCGCTCGGGCAAATCGACGATAAAACCGACATTATCCGCGAAGGCGTACCCCGTGCGAGTGCGCTGTGCGTATTCCCGCAAGCTGGCGAAAATCTCGCCCGCCGCATATCCCGGCAACCCTCCTGTCGGCGACATGAGTACTAACTCTCCTTTGACCAGTTCGGCCTTGCCATTTTCTGCTACGTGGCGCAGGTCATTTAGCGTAGCTGCAACGTTGGTCATAGATCAGACATATCCTGCTATAAGGTCTTATGTGTACGATACATTAGAATGATGACAGGAGCAAGGTTTTGTCGTCCAACCTAATCCCGCGTTAACTGACTTCCGTCTCGTATATAAAAATCGCTTCGATCGACTCGGAAAACACATGGGCGATCTTAAATGCCAGCGGCAGACTGGGGTCATATTTGCCCTTTTCGAGGGCGTTCACCGTTTGCCGCGAGACCTCCAGACGCTCCGCGAGATCGGCCTGGGTCCAGTCGCGCTCGGCGCGCAACACCTTTAGGCGATTTTTCATCGGTAGCGGATATGGCCGACGATAACGGAGACCACGAAGGTAAACGTCATCAGCAAAATGATATCTGAGACTTCTGCATCCGTTATGAATTTTGCGGTTACCATCAGCGAATAACTAAAACTGCCGACGAGCGCGACGCCCATAGCTATAGCCAGTGCATCGAGTTGGATTTTGCGCTGTAGCTCATCCATGTATTTCAGGTGGCGTAAATACGACAGGATCATGCCGATGCCGATGCCTGCGTTTAGGACGATGGCGATGGCGGATATCAAAGCAGAGGAATGCCATTCGTATAATATCGCTTTATCGGCCAACACCATCGTCATCGACCAGGCAAAGGTCCAACAAAGAAAGCGAATTGTGTTTTTTGCACTGCCGCTAGTAAGACAACTCAAATTGACCATTGGCTTCTCCATAAGTCTGCGATCCTTTCCATAAAGTAAAGTTTGCTTTACTAAAGAACATAAATCCAAAAAACTGTGATGTCAAGCCTATTTGACAAAAAGATTAGCATACATGACTTTAAGGGCGATTTTATCCATTATACAGGCGGAGCAGTCCGTCTTCACAGAGGAACAAACGGCGATGTCCACAATGCAGACGATGTCACAGAGCGATCTCAGAGCCGAAGCCAAGCGCTACCTGCCGGGCGGCGTCGGCGCTACGGGGCGGCACAACCCGTGCTTGGGGTACGCCCTCTACCTGCGCCATGCCGAGGGTTGCCGCATCTACGACGTCGATGGCAAGGAGTACATCGATTTCAACTTGGCCCACGGAGCCGCGTTTTTGGGCTACAACCACCCGGCAACGCGCGAGGCCATGACTGCGGCATTGGACGCGGGCATTCTCGCCGGCTACGAGACCGAAGCACATACGGACCTGGCGCGGCGGATCACCGAGATCGTCCCCTGCGCCGAGCGCGTTCGCTACGGCAATACCGGTTCAGAGGGGACGATGGTCTGTGTCCGCTTGGCTCGCGCCCATACCGGCAAGCACAAGATTCTCAAATTCTGGGGGCACTTTCACGGCCTCTACGACTACGTCATGTTCAATTCGCACACGCCGTTGACGCCGGTGACTCCGGGCAGCTACGTCGAGCCGTGTGGTGAGTCGGCGGGTATGCCGCCGCAGATGGACGACCTGATTATCGTCGTGCCGTGGAAGGACGAGGCCGCACTGGAAAGAGCGCTGCGCGAGCACGGCGACGAGATCGGCGGCATCATCATGGAGCCGATCAATTACAACCAGGGCTGCATCGTCGCCGACACCGCATACATGCAGTTCGTCCGCGACCAGGCCAGTGCCCACGATGTCGTCCTCATATACGACGAGGTGCTCTCGGCCTTCCGCACCGGGCCCGACTGCGCGCAGGGATATTACGGTGTCACCCCGGATGTTTGCGTTTTGGGCAAGGCTGTCGCCGCTGGCGCTCCAGTCACTGTCATTGCTGGCAAAGCCGAGATCATGGATCTGGTGGGACCGCTTGGCGAGGTGGCCCAGAGCGGGACCTTCACCGGCAACCCGCCAGCCGTGATGACCGCGCTGGCTGCGGTAAACGAGCTTACTAGTTCGGGGTTTTACGATCACATCTACGAAGCTGGAGGTCGGCTCTGCGACGGTCTGGTCGAACTGTTCGAACGCGCCGGCGTGCCCGCTCGGGTGCAGGGGCTGGGTGCGCGCTTCGGCATCTTCTTCGGATTTACCGATCCGGTCGAGCGGTTTGACGATAGCCTCAACCGCGATCAGGAGCTGACCGGGAGGTTCATCCGCGCCTGCGCCGACAAAGGGGTCTATTTCCACGATTACGGCACGCTCGTCGCCGGCCACCACGGCGTGTCAGCCCAGCACACCTTGGACGATATCGACGAAGCGCTCAATCGGATCGAGAGTGCGCTGCGTAGTATGTGAGCGCAACGGCGGTAGGCGATGAGCCACAGATCAATATTACTCGGTGCGCTTGCCTACCTATTGTGGATGTTCCCGTTTGAAACTCGCTTAGGGGACATAGGCGGGCGTCGTCTACACCAAGCCGATAGGCGTTAAGCTGCTGCCGGGAATGGGCTAGCAGATCTGCAAAGATTTTCCTTGACGCTGAATCATCGGATTCTCACGTTTCTTCTATGATTAAAAATTCTATCGATTTTTGGTCTTCGGACAGGCTGGGCAACACAGAAAGCTATCTCCGGTTAGACGATACGAGCGGAGCTTTGAATGGGGCAATCCGCAAATCTATGCTCATTTGCGGAGACGCTCGTCGCGCTCTTTCTGGCCTGCCAAGTGAATCCGTGCAAACGGTCGTGACATCACCCCCTTACTGGTCCTTGCGTGATTACGAAGTAGAAGACCAAATCGGCAGAGACGATACTCTTACCAGTTACATCAAGAGCATTGTTGACGCCTTCGAAGAACTTAAGCGCGTGCTCCGAGATGATGGTACCGTATGGCTGAACGTGGGGGACGTCTTCACGTCTGGCAACCGTCGGTACCGCGCCCCAGATAAAAAGAACCGTGCTCGTGCGATGCGCGTTCGTCCACCAACCCCTGCGGGCCTTAAGGCCAAAGATTTAATCGGTATTCCTTGGCGGATAGCTTTTGC
>JAJDYK010000260.1 GCA_022825185.1 Candidatus Latescibacterota bacterium
ACGAGCACCAAGATCGCCGCTTGCGGCACGACGATGAACTTCTCGTCGTCGAACTTGATTTCCACCGCGTCCTTGCGCAGGAAAATGGCGTGGTCGCCTTTTTTGGCTTGGAGGCCGATATAGCGCATCTGCTCGCCCCCCTCTTCCCAAGGTGCACCGTCGTCATCGGTTTTCGGCGGCAAGGGAACGCCCGGCCCCACTTCTTCGATGCGCCCGCTTTGCACATTCTCCTTTTCCAAGGCGGTCGGCGGCAAATAGAGCCCCACGGCCGTGCGCTCTTCCATGTCGTCAATTCGGATTAGCACGCGGTCGCCGACTACGTACAGTTCCTTGTCGCCCCTAATCATCTGCTCCTCCCTAGGTTAAGACGCCAGTCGCAAACACTCGTTATAGCGCTCAAAACGCTCCCCTTCCCCCTCTGCTGGATCGACGTACTTGAGCCAAAGGGCGCTGTCCTTCTTGTCGCCGCTGAGTTTGCGGCGGCTGCCGAGGTTGCTCGGATCAATGCCGTTCCACACCACTTGGCCGTCCTGCATATAGATGAACTCCCCTCGATAGCGGTCAATGAGCTTCCGCTGTTCGTCTTGGTAGATCAGCCCTTGCTCGCAGGTGGTACGCCGCCAGTTGGCCACCGTGGCGTCTGAGTCCGTAGATACGGAGTCAAATTCGGCCAGCGGAGCTTCTACCTCGCTCACAAAATCGATCTCGTTCAAATCCACCGTGCCAAAGCCGTGCTTGGCAGCTATCAGCAGGTGATTGCGGTCGCGGCGGAAAGGTGGGGTCGGCCAATCGGAGTGAGGATCGTGGCCCATCAAGGTCATGCCGCAGGCATCGGTCGCCACTGGATGATCGCCAGCCATCAACGCGTTGCAAATCCGGCCCTCGCCCCCCCATTCGCGGCCCCATTGGCCGGTGAGGGCCTCGACGATGTTGAGGCAGGGTTTGGTAATCATGCCCAAGTCCGGCAGGACGTAGGAAAGCCGGATGAGATGGTGATAATACGACCGCGTCCGCCCTTCCGGCGGGATCATCGGCGGCAGGCCAAAGAGATTTTTTAGAGTCAAGGTAATGCCCATAAAGGCGTGATTCTTCATCTTGGCGATGGATACCACCTCGTCGGCCTCGGCAAAAATGGCATTGAGCAAATAGCGGTCGAACATACAGCCGCCACCGGGCACGTCGTACGTGGCAAAGGGAGGCAAATTCGAATCGACATAGCGGACGCCAAAGTCGTCCAGAATGTAGCGGTAGTTAAAGTCGTCGGGCGTTACATGGCCGTTGCCATAGGGGTAGGTGTCGGTGGCAATTAGCTCGGCTGTGGTCCGCTCCCGCAGCAGACGCAGCACCGCGCGGGCCACGGCATCATCTACCAACTCCCTGCGACGGCCAGCGAAGTACTCGATGCGCTCCGGCGGCTTGATCATATTGAATTTTAATACGATCCGCCGCGCCTTTTCCAGCTTCTTCCAAGAGCGCTCCAGCGGATCGGTAGTCCGCTTGAGGACTTCGTAGATTTCTTCCTCGCTCGCCCGGTGGTCGCAATGCGAGGCCCTAACTGTGTACTGTCTATTGGCCATGATGCCTTTCCCCTTTTCTGTTAAGTGTTTGTGGCTATTCGCCGAGGACGCCCACGGTCTGTTCGAGCCGCATCAGGGCAAGCGCCTTGTCGCGGCGCGCGACAGCGCTTTGCGTGCGCGCCTCTACTAGGGCCAATTGCGCGTCCAGATTTTCCAATTGCGTGCCGACTCCGCTCGCATAGCGCAACTCGGCGACTTCCAACCCCTTCTCAGCCTGCAATACTGCATCGCGGTGGGCCTCAATGCGCTGGCTAGCTTCCTCGACCGCATAATAGGCCTGTTGGATTTGCAGCCGCACCTGCCTTGCGATCCGCTGATGGTCGTACTCTATCCGGCGCAGATCCTGCCGTGCCTGCGCTACTCGCGCCCCGGTGAGCCGCCCGTCGAAAATCGGCATTTGCACTACTAGCCCTGTGTTCCAACTTTTGCGCCACTCCCGATCGACTAGGTCGAACTCGTCGCTCTGGAACTGGGTTTGCCCAGCGGCTACCAATTCCACGCTAGGCCGGGTGGACGCTTGATCGGCAGCGATCTTCCGCTCGTGCCATCCTATTTCCTGCTCGACATGCGCCAGCTCTGGCCGCTTCGCTAACCCCAAGGCGACGAGCCCGTCCAGATCATCGAGATCGAGTGTCGTCTCCGTGCGGAACGTTCCCCGCACTTCTATGGCTTGATCCAAGTCTAAACCCACGACATCCTTGAGGGCCATCGTGGCCAGCCGCAGGTTATTTTCTGCACTGATGGAATCGGCGCGCATATTCGAGACCTGCACCTGAGCGCGCAACTGATCCAGCTCAGCGGCCCGACCCGCCTGGGCCTGGGCCTCCACCTGAGACAGATTGCGTCTAGCCCACGCCAGCGCCAAGTGCGATACGGTGCGCAACTCCTCTGCTAGGAGCAGGTCGTAAAATCGCTCCTCGACCTCGGCTAGCACGAGTTGTGTTGTCTGCCGCTCGGTTTCGCCGAGCATGGCAAATTGGCGGCGAGCCATGTCCTCGGTAGCGCGAATGCGGCCTCCGGCATAGAGCGGCTGGCGCACGCTCAGGACGCCCGTGAGGTTGTTTTCCGTGCCGATCCTGACGGCATTGCCAGCAAAGACAAAAGAAGGCAGCAGCCAATTGCGGCTATACGTGAAGGAGGCATCGACTTGCGGCAACCCCGCCGCTCTCGCTACGCGTAGCTCTTCGCGCCCGCGCAGCAGATCAATGCGGGCTTGCAACAGGTGCTCGTTGTTTTCTTGCACCAAAGCCAACCCGGTTTGCAAGTCGAGGATCAGCGGCTCGGCCTCTGCTCGAGCCGGGCGACTGGAGACTGCACACAAGACCATCAAGCAGAACGCCCCTATCCCGGTCTTGCTCAACATAGCAAACCGCGCTGCCGCAACCACGCCTCGACCTCCGCTCCTCCGACATCGGCTAGCATAACGCCGTCGATTTCGACGCAGGGCGAGGCGTATTGCCGGCTCTTGGCGACCATTTCCGCAAAGGCTTTGCGGTCGCTGGTAATATCCAATTCCTCGTATGGTAATCCGGCTCTATCGAGTGCCGTCCGCACGCCTGGACTCCAAGGGCAATACGGATTGAGATACGCTTTGATCACAGGAGTAGTCTGTTCCACTTTGGCCTTTCCGATGTACAAGGGACGCGATATATTGAGAAAAACATATTGCCCGCCTCTCATCCCTGTCAAGGAAGAGACCTCAATCTATGAGACCGCTGGTCCTGTTTCACGGCGGCTGTAACGACGGTTTCTGTGCCGCGTGGATCTATCGCCGCTACGTCAACCCGCAAGCCGAGTTTAAAGCGGTTCAATACAACACCGACCCGCCGGCTACGGCTGACCGCGACGTCATCATCCTCGACTTCAGCTATGAGCGGGCGCAGCTCATGGAGATGCACGATCACGCCCGCTCACTTTTGGTTCTGGACCATCACGAGACGGCTGCACACGCCTTAGCCGGGCTCGATTACTGCGTATTCGCCGAGGACAAGTCTGGGGCACGCATGACTTGGGAATACTTTTTCGATCCCCGCTCTCAGGTCAGTGCCAACGACGTCCCCTGGCTGGTGTCCTATACTGAAGACCGCGACCTGTGGCGGTGGGCCTTGGCTGACTCCAAGGCCGTCAACGCCGCTCTCGCTTCGTACCCGCGCGACTTTGCGGTGTGGGACGAAATCGCCGAGCGCGGCCCCCAAGCCCTCGCCGTGGAAGGGCAAGCCATTCTCCGCTTCCAACACCGACTCATCCGACCGCGCGTTCGGTACCACGGTTGGACCACCATCAGTGGGTTTCGCGTCCCCATTACCAATGCCACGTTTCTGACCTCTGAAATCGGCAATGCCCTCGCCGAAGGGCATCCTTTTTCCGCGGTGTTCTTCATCCGCCCCGACAGCAAGGTCGTGTACAATCTGCGATCCAAAGGAAACGAAGCCGCTGATGTGGGTCGCATCGCACGCGATTACGGCGGTGGAGGGCACAAGCACGCGGCGGCTTTTACCCTAGAGACCATGCTGCCGATGGAAGCGGGAGCGTAAATTACCCCCGAACAGCGCTATCTGTTCGACCCAGCAAAACAGGCACCTGCGATAAGTCGCAAGTGCCTGTTTTTTTGGTGAGCCCACTGGGAATCGAACCCAGGACCTACGGATTAAAAGTCCGGTGCTCTACCAGCTGAGCTATAGGCTCTAGTCGGTGCTGTATCTAAGTGAAAATAGGCGGTTTGCGTATCCATCGCAAGACTACTATCCCACGTAGCGGCTTTTATCCTACGACTAGCGATGCTGCAAATAAATTCAGTAGGCCAAAGCGATAATTTTGCTCGTTTCCTGCGTCTGTGCGTCGCCTTGCACTTTAACCCGCAAAATGTAGTTTCCCGGCGCGGCCAACTGCCCAAATTCGTCCCGCCCATCCCAACTCAATATTATCGGCCCGGCTGTTTGCTGCTGATCGTGTAGCACCCGGACTTCCCATCCGCTCAGGTCGTAAAGTGCCACGTGCAGCAAGCGAGGCTGGAGGACGTTCAACAGAGCAAACTCTATCTGCAACAAATCGCCGAAGCCATCTCCATTGGGAGTCACGAGCGCGGCTGACACCGAGAGTCCGTCAATTAACGTAGGGGCGACCGGCAGCGACACGGCAATCGCTTCGCTGGCAACCGCTTCGCTAGCATCGCCCACATCCACCCGCTGCCTTACCTGTCGCTCTTTCCGACCGCTGGCCAGGAACGCCTCAAAGGGCATCTGTTGGCGGTATATCGTGCTGGCGAAGTCGAGTTCAATCAACCCGGCCCGCACGAACGGATCGGCAAAGGTAATGTCCCATCCGTCATCCACTCGGGCGACCTCCACGTCCAACACCTGTCCTGCCGAGCGAATCTCGCCAAGCTCAATGTCTGCTCCTGAACGCATGAGCAACTGATCGAAACCCGTGCTGCCAGCACCCGCGTCCCAACCAAGATAATAGGTAAATTCCGTGCGCTGCCCGGGTTGGGCTTGAATCGGGTAGATCTCCGCTCGCGTTGCCGCAGCCAAAGGCTCGGCGTAGCTCAGGACTAGCTCGTCGAGGACCGCCCCTTGCATCGGGTCGTCGCTGAGCAAATAGGCTTGCAATTGGACGAAACGCCTTGGCGTCGGCGAGAGAAAACCTTGATCCGACCGCTCGTACGCCTGACTCCAGATACTCCAATCGTCGCCGGGCGAACGGACGGTATCAATCCGGCCTTTGAAACTGGGAATTAGCTTGTTGTACTTCCTCTCGGTTACTTCCTTGCCGTTTTTGTCGTGAAAGACATAGGACTCCTGCAACAGATTGCCCGTCCGCGAGCGAATTTCTACGCGAGTCCTCTCAGGGGCCTCGACCTGCCAACTCAACCCTGTGGCGTTGCGCACGGCCCCCAGATCGTAGATCGGGGATTGCAAGATGATACCCGCGGGATAGCCCTCGCCAAAGACCTGAAATTCGGCCGTCGTTCCCGTAATGCAACACTGCCTGTTCGGATAGCGCATCCGCAGATAGCGCAGCGGCCGGAGTGAGAACTGCTCTTCAAAGTGGACGATATCGCGCAAATTGCGGGGGTGTTCGGGCAACTCCCCTAGGACCTGCCAGCGCAGCGATCCGTCCGGAGCCAGCGATCCGTCCGACCCCCAGAGGATATACCAAGGAAAGTGGATGGCATTGCGCCGGGTCCAGCGCCAGTCAACGTTGCTGGGGGCGATGCCGGCCAGATCGCCCAAAATCCGCACCCGATCCACCCAGTACAGAGCACCCAGATCAAAGGTGAATTCCGTATCGCCCGGTTGGGAGAACCCCCAGTAGCGCCAACTCGACACAATATCGCCGTCGATCAGCGCGTTGCTATTGCCCGTTGACTCGTAGCCTTCGGCCCGCGTGCCGATTTCGTTGAGGATATCGACCTGACCGCCGCGTTCCCGCATCCCCAGCGAGATATTGTCCCCCACGGCCTCCACCGCAACCGAGCTGATCCCCGCTCCTACAGTGGGCAAGTCCACTTCAATGCGAATGAATTGCAGCGGCTTAAGGCCGTATTCAATGACCAACTCCCGCTGCTGGTTGAAGCTGTAGCGGACGCGATCGCTGTAGCGCACAATGCTCGGCAGGGGCAGTCCGGTCGAATCAAAAAAGCGCTCGCCATTGGACAGCAGAACCTGAAACAACTCCAGCGGCGGCCCATCTTCCCTAAGCCGCAAGATCACGCGCCGCGCGGAAACCACGCGGCCTAGATCGACCTCGACGTACATGGTCTCGGGATCGTCATCCCAATCGGGAGCCCAGAAGCTGCTCAAGCTCCCGTCGATTAGGTTGCCAGCAGCGCCACTGTTGGATCCCGCAGCGCGGATGCCACCGCCGAAATCTCCAGCATTGGCGACCGCGTCGATATTCCGCCGTACAAATCTGGGGGCAGCTTTCCCACGGCTGATTTCGATGGCATTGCCGGGCCGCTGCCACGCATCCCAATTCGCGTTGGTCCCAATCCGTAGTTCCTCGCCTGCTACGGATGCTATCATGCTACAGAGCAGCAATACCTGAAGAAAACACCCTAATTCGCGGTGATTTTTCACGGTGTGCCTCCCGCGCCGAGGTTCAGGGTGCCCTACCCCACGCGATACTTCTCCACAGCTTCCCCAAGTAATCTCCGGGACGACTCTTTTCAATCGAGGGGATGTGCGGCACCGCAGGGACAAACTCTTCGATCTGGGTGATTTTCACTATTACACCTCCCTTAGCCAGCCCTCGGGGATGTCGATCCCAAAGCCGGGGCCTTTGGGTAGCCCGAGTAGGCCGTTTTGCGGCACGTTGGTCCCCGGCGGAATTTTGTAGTGTCGCTGCCCCCACTTCGAAGACGTCCCGAGATAGCACTCCGCCAACGGCACTCCGGGCAAGGAGCCGATGAAAAACTCGATCAGCGGAGTATTGGGCATCGCTGCTGTCCAGTGCTGGCCATATGGGTCGTTGCCCCCAGTGTGCAGACACATCTGGACGCCTTGCGCATCGGCGTAATGGGCCAGTTTCATCGCCTCGGTAAAACCCCCGATCCAGTAGATATCGGCCTGGATCAAATCGACGAGCCGCTCCTGCACAGCCCTCATGCCGGGATGGCGAGTGGACCAGTGCTCGCCGTCGGCCAGCGTCTGCCAAGGCACGCGCTGGCGCAGGGCGCGGTGCCCTTCCCAGTCGTGGGGCATCAGCATTTCCTCCATCCAGCGCATCCGATACGGTTTGAGCGCCTCGCAGATGCGCACGGCAAAGTCGAGGTCAAAGGTCATCCAGCAATCGAGCATCAAGTCGGCGTCCGGGCCAATTAACTCGCGGCACTTGGCCATCAGTTCGACCGTGCCGTCGATTCCGGCTTGGCCATCAACGGGTCCGTGCGGACGGGCCAGCTTGAATTTTTTAAAGCCCAACTCCAAGTACCAATCGACGTCATTGCCGGTGGCATAGACTTCCATCTGAGTGCGCTGCGGGCCTCCAGCCAGCCGATAGACGGGCTGGTTGAGGGTTTTGCCCCACAGGTCCCACAGCGCCAAATCGACCCCGGCGACTGCCCGCGCCGTAAGCCCTTCGTTGCCAAAGGAAAGCGTCCCCCGCCACATGCGGTCATTGCACCGGTCGATGGCACCCACCTCCTGCCCGACGACTAGAGGGGCTAGGCACTCGGCGATGATCGGCTGGGTGGCATGGCCCGAATCCGTGCGGCCCAAGCCAAAGGTTCCGTCCTCAGCGATGGCTTTAACCCAGATCGCTCCGCCCGGCTTGGGCATGAGCCGTTCCTCGGGCGCGAATTTATCCATAGGCGTGGCCTGCTTAGGAGCCCAAAGCCACGACTGCTCGCGCAGCGGGCGCGTCCCCTCCTCGCTCGGCGGTGGAGGCGACAGTTCAAAGGTTTGGATAGCAGCTATTTTCTTGGCGCACATTAGGTTGATGTAACCATCTAATTCTTACAGTTCGAGTTGGCATCCTCGTTCAGCCGCTTCGTACGCTGCATCGACAAAGCGCATAGCCTGCCAAGCATCGTCGCCATTGGTGATAAAAGTACCTTGTCCACGGCTGGCGGCGACAAAGTCGGCGATAAAACCCAATCCGGCCGCCCCACCGTACCCAGGAGCCTCGCCGACCGAGAGGTCAAATTGGCGGTACTCCTCCTCAGCCCAACCCTCGGCTTGGCTCTGGACTATGAGCCGGTCGCCGCGTCCGTCCCAATCTTGCATCAGCCAAGTCGCATCCCCTGCAGTCCCCCTGAAACACAAGTGGATATCGCCGTAGCGGCGCGGCAGGACATAGCCAGCGTGCAAGCTGCCCAGCGCGCCGTTGTCCATGCGAAACGAGGCTGCCAACACGTCTTCGACGTCAATGTCGGTGCCGCTCAGTGTTGCCTTGTGTGCACTAACGCCTTTGTACTCCAAGCCGCTGACATAGCGGATCATATCAACCGTGTGGATCGCCAGCCAGTGCAGGATTCCCCCGCCAGCCAGTGCATGGTCAAAGAGCCAGTGTTCCGGATTGCGCTGCTGGACGGTACTCGTGACCATCCGCCCCTCGATGGAGACGATGCGGCCCAAGACGCCGGCGGCGACGAGTTGACGTGCCTTGTCGGCAATCGGATGACAGCGGTTCAAAAAGGCCGTCGCCCACAAGACCTGCTTTGCGGCGGCGATTTCGTTGAGGCGGGCAATGTCAGCAGCCGTGCGAGCGACCGGTTTCTCGGCAATGGTCGGCACGCCGGCCTGCAAAAGCTGTGCGATGCGGTCTGGCGCTTGGTCGTTGCGCGTGCATACGATGGCTAATCCCAGCTTCTCGTCCGCCAGCAGCGCGTCTAGGTTGCCATACACCTGATCGACATCAGCGCATTCTTCGGCCGTACAGACGACCAAGCGACCTACCGCCTCGCAGTGTTGCAGCGAGGTCAGCCACCCACGGCTGTGAGGATTGTCCAGCCCAACGAGGGCAGCGCATACTTTATCCGTCATGGTAATCCACCACCTTTCCTTCCCGCGCCGAGCGGTAAATGTTTTCCAACAGCGCCACCGTGCGCCGGCCCTCGCGGCCATCCACCCGCAGGGCGGTCCCATTTTCCAAGGCCGAGACCACGTCTTCGACGACATTGGTCAGCGGATTGTCCATGGCCAGTAGCTTCTCCTCCAGTCCATCGCCAAAGACGCGCATCTCGCCCGACAGCACGGCGTCCAGTAGCACCCCCCCTTCGCTGCCGTGGACCTCGGCGCTAAAGTAGGAGCTTGCGGGGAAGGTCGTCGTGCCCAAGATCCCTCCCTTGGCTCCGCTTTCGAAATTCAAGATGGCCTGGCCAATATCCTCGGTCTCAATGTCGTGGTTCATAATCGCCGTTTCACCATAGACGGTCTTGGGCACGCCCATGAACCACAGCAGGAGATCGATCAGGTGCGACCCTTGGTTGGCCAGCGATCCGCCCCCGTCCATCGCCCAAGTGCCACGCCAGCCGCCGCCGTGTTCAAAGTACTCCTGCGAGCGAAACCACTTAAAGCGCACCTCTCCGATTATGGGCTTGCCCAATAGGCCCTGCTTGAGGGCTTCGGCGACGCGGTAATTGTTGTCAACGTAGCGGCTTTGGTAATCGACGCCGAGCAAGAGTCCGCCCGCGTCGGCTGCGGCGATCAGTTCGTCGCAGGCTTTGGTGCTGACGTCCATGGGCTTGGTAGTGACTACGTGCTTGCCAGCTCTGAGCGCCTCGACGCCGATGGATGCGTGCAGCCCACTCGGGGTCATCACCAGCACGACATCCACATCGCTCCTTCCCAAGGCGTCTTCGAGGGCTGTACACCACGAGCAGCCCATTTCCTCGCCTACTTGGCGGGCCAAGTCCTCGTTGAGATCGACGACCACGCGCAGTTCCGCCCCTGCGGTCTCGGCCACTTGCCGGGCGCGATTGCGCCCCATGCCCAACCCTACAACAGCGAATCCGATCATTATACTAGCTCCTTAGCAGGTTCTTAAACTGGCTACGTAATAGACCTAGCCCGCGTCCGTCAATCTTCATCTATAGTTTCGTGCCTGAACGATGCTATTCGGTCGCGGCTTAGACCCAGTTTTCACACTTCAATCCCCGAATCCGGCTGAACTCTCTCATATTATTGCTCACTAGGATGCACTGCTGACTCAGGGCATGCGCAGCGATTAGTAGGTCCATATTGCCGATGGGCTTGCCCTTTTTTTCTAAGCTAGTGCGGATTTTACCGTATTGCCGAGCCGCTTCCACATTCCAAGGCTGCACCTCTAGGTGGGAGACGAAATCAACTAAAATGCGCTGATTCATTTTTTTTGACGAAGACCGCTCGACTCCGTATTGCAGTTCCGCATACGTGATCGTGGAAATACAGAGATCATTGGGAGGAATTGCGTTGAATTTCTCCAGTAAGTTAGCCGGTCGTTTTTTGATGATATAGATGCATATGTCGGTATCCAGCATGTACATCTAAAACAGATCCTCGCGGCTTTGGGGCGGGAGGTCTTCACGAGTCGCCATAAAATCTTTGGAAGGAAGCGGCGTCTCCTTAAAGAAGGCATCCCAAGACGACGGACGGGGCGAGAGGATGATATTCTGGCCTTCTTTGCTAATCAATACTTCCGACCCTGCAAAACGAAATTCTTTAGGCAGCCGCACGGCTTGACTGCGACCATTCATAAAGAGCTTGGCAATTTTAGGTTGCACGATAAAATCCTCCTTATTGGCATATATCAAAGGTATATACTATGAACTGGGAAATCAACCTGAGCAGTTGTGCAAACTTGTCGTCCGTCAATCTTCCACCACGTGCAACCGCTGGTTGACGGCCAAGTCTTCGAGCACTTGCACCCCTCCAGCGGGCCAGTGGATTTCCAGCCGCTCGACGCGCTCGGCTGTTCCCAAGCCGAACACGGGGTCGCGCTGACTAGTCGAGAGGAAACCCGACCCCGCCTTTACTTCCCTGAGCTGCCGACGTCCACCGGCCCATAGGTACAGGCGGGCACCGATGCCGTCGCGGTTGCTCTGTCGGCCCTCCAGCGCGACCGCGAGATAGTTTCCTCGGGCACCGTCGTTGCGCAGCAGGGCGAAGCGGCGACCGTTGTTGACGAGGGCAATGTCCAAGTCGCCATCTTGGTCAATGTCCCCAAAGGAGGAGCCGCGCACCACGTAGAAGGCGGCGAAAGCCGGACCGCTCTCAGCCGTCACTTCGCGGAAGACGCCCGCGCCCCCATTGCGAAAGATTTGTGCCTGTTGCGCGTAGGTCACCAATTCGTCGTACTGTTCGATATTGTCGTGGACATGGCCGTTGCCCACGAACAAGTCGAGGAACCCGTCGTTGTCCGAGTCGAAGAATCCCGTGCCAAAACCAAGGTAGTTCAGGCTGAGGTCGCCGAGACCGGCCTTGAAGCTGATCTCGGAGTAAAACGAGCCGTCGTTGCGATACAGCCCGTTGTTTTCCAACTGATAGTTGGTGACGAAGAGGTCCAAGTCGCCGTCTTGGTCTATATCGCCGGCATCGACGCCCATGCCTGCTTGACTCGCTCCGTCTGCACTGAGCGCAGTCCCAGTCAGCAAGCCGGTCTCGGCAAAGGTGCCGTCGCCTTGGTTGACGTAGTGGAAATTGGGCGTCAAGTCATTGGCCACGTACAGGTCGGGGTCGCCGTCCCCGTCGAAGTCACCAGCCACCGCGCCCAACCCATTGCCCTCGCCCGCGATACCCGCTTGGCGGCTAACCTCGGCAAAGACGCCGTGGCCCTCATTGCGGTAGAGAATATCCGCAGTAGGAGCAAAGACTCTCGGATCGCAGTAGAAGCGCAACCCCATGTCCTCGCGTCCACACCAAGGCTGCTCCCCCAAGACAAAGCGGACGTATTGCGCGGCAAAGAGGTCGAGGTCGCCGTCGAGATCGTAGTCGAACGCAACGGCGCTAGTAGACCATCCTGCGTGTCCAAGACCGACCTCTTCCGTCGCATCGACATAGCCGTCCCCTTCGTGTCGGTAGAACTGATCCGGCCCCCACGCCGTCAAGTAGAGGTCTGGGTCGCCGTCCCCATCGTAATCGGCCGCGGTCACCCCCATGCCATAGGAGGTGCCGGGTGCGCCGGCTGCGCTGTCTACCCGTGCAAAGGCGCGACCGTCGTTGCGAAAGAGCTGGTTAGAAGCTGTGCCCCGCCCCCGCTCCATGTCCCCGCTGTTGACCAAGTACAAGTCCCAATCTCCGTCATCATCGTAGTCGAGAAAGGCACTGCCAGCACCATTGGTCTCAGGCAAGTTCTTCTCGGCAGAGGCCCCGTTGTGGTGGACGAAGTCAATGCCTAATTCGCGGGCTACCTCGACGAAGTGGTTCTGCCCATAGCTAACTGCCGACAGCAGGAGCACGAGCAGCAGAGCACTCACTGCTATCCCCTGAGCAGCGGCTCAATATGGTCTTTGGCGCGCAGTAAACCTTCCTGTTGCAGCTCGGGCGTCTGCCAGAAGTAGTGGTCCTCGAGTTCCACCGAAAGCACGCCGTCGTAACCCGCGTCTTCGAGTCGGCGTATTACAAAGTTCCAATCCACTTCGCCCTCGCCGGGGATGGTATAGCGCCACCAGCCCTCGCCGCACACGTAGGTCGAGCTGTATGCCTCGCCCAAATTGCCGGATTCGTAGAGCTTTTCCGGCATGATCTCGGTATCCTTGAGATGGACGTGCCGCACGCGGTCGCCAAATTCGTGCAAGAGCCGCTGATAGTCTATCTGCAGGCGCACGAAGTGGGAGGGATCGTAGCAGATGCCCAGCCGTGGCGACGGGCACGCCGCAAAAATCAAGCGCAGGCTCTCGGGCGAGCAGCCCAGATTGGGGTAGTAGGGCCGGCCGCCCGGCCACGGTTCGATGGCGATATTGACGCCTACCTTCTCTGCATGGGCCACGACCCGAGGATAGACCTTCGCAAAGATCTCAAAGGTCTCGGCCTTGGACATGCTTGGGTCGTCTGGGCCGAGCACGGTAAAGAGCGTGTGGCCGCCGTGCCGGGCTATCGCGCTCAAGCTCTTCTTGATCTCGCTCAAGCCCTTGCGGCGCTTGGCCGCGTCTCGGGTAAGGACCTGGCCGCCACCGTCCGAAGAGCCAATAACCAAGCCTAGTCGCTCGCAGGTGCGGGCAATCTGCCGGGTCAAAGGCGGGGTATCGATCGCGCCAAAACCGTTGTCGGCCAACCACGCGGCATAGGCGTCAAAGCCGGTCTGGCGGGAAAACGGGGGCATGCGGGTGCCGATTTTCATGGTATGTTCCCTTCTCTGTGGATTAAATGGGTATCCGGCTCTGCTTATCTGGATCGACCCACTGGGTTACTACCAGTGAGACAAGGGCTATGAGCGCACCGCTGATAAAAATGATCTCGTAGCCAAAAAAGAGCCAGACGTAGCCGCCGACTAAGGGTGCGGCCACGGCGGCGACGTGGTTCATGGTCACCCCCATGGAGAGCGTGGGTTTGAGTTCGTCTGGGGGCGCGATCTTGTGCGCGTAGGTAGTAAGCGCGATTCCACCGAAGAAAATGAGATTGTCGAGGCAATAGAGCGCGTACAGACTCGGCCGGTGCTCCACGATCGCATAACCCAAAAAGACGAAGACCAACACGCTATAACTTAGCGTGAGCATCCGCCGCTCGCCAAAGCGATCGACCAAGCGGCCCATCCACGCAGCCGTCAAGGTAATGAGCACTTGGTTGATCAGCACTAAGACCATAGTCGTCTCCACCGGCATCCCGTGTACTTTCACAAGGGCGAAAATGGCGAAGGTAATGAACATCTGCTTGCGCAGGCCCTGGAGGAAATTCAAGGTGTAGAAGAGCAGATAGCGCCGCTTGAGCACCAAGCGCTTCTCGCCTGCGGGTGCGTCCTTATTATCGACCCAAAACAGGGCCAAGCCGCCCGCGGCCGTACACACACCAGCTAGGACAAAGACCCCCTCGTAGCGCAAAAACTCCAGCCCCACCATGCACACGCCAATCGCCGCCAGCCAAGCCAAGCTGCTGATGCTGCGCAATTGTCCCAGCCAGCGGCCCTTATCCGCGGTGGGGCCGTAGGCCAGACCCATGCTCTGCTCTAGTGGAAGCCAGCAGTGAAAGCCCAAGCTCCACACCAGCGAGAACGAGGCCAGCATGAAGACCGAGGATACCTCCGCGTACGCGGCCAGCCCGATGCCCATCACCACTAGTGAAACCGCCGCGACTTTCGGCGGGGCCCAGCGAACGATCAGCGCCAGAAAAAACGCATTGAGAAAACCGGGGACTTCGCGCAGGGCTTCGACGTAGCCCAATTCGTGCGGCTCAATGCCCAGCCGCTCGACGATGAAGTTGTTGAACAGGGTCAATTGCACCCCGAAGAACACCCCCGTCCCAGCCACGGCCACGGCTAAGAGCGCGAAATTTTTATTCCACTCAGCGAAAGGATTGGCGATGACAGCCCCCTTGTTGATGTAGTGAATTCAAGTGTGCTTTTCCCTCGCAGTCAACCAAGTCTGTCACTTGACGCACAGATGGGGAGCCGTTAAGCTACCGGCCCCAACCAACGCAAAGGAGATTGTTACGATGACCGACGAACGCGTCTTTGTTGGCGACCTGACCCGCAAGGAATTTCGCGAGCGAATTCAAGCGGGTACGATTAAGGCCGCCATCGTGCCCACCGCCGCTACCGAACAGCACAACGAACACCTGCACATGATCCACGACACCTTCCACGCCAGCTATATGGCCGAGCACGCGGCCAAAAAGCTCCTGCCCCAAGTGGTGGTCGCCACGCCAGTGAGCATCGGCGTTTCCGAGCACTGGATGGAGCACATCGGCACCCTGACCGTGCGACCGGAAATTTTCTGCGAGTACGTCTTCGACGTCTGCCATTCGCTCGTGCGGGCTGGCGTTGAAAACATCTTGGTGCTCAATGGCCACGGCGGCAACGTCAAGCCCATGATGCGCCGCATCGACGAATACCGAGAAAAACTCGGCGTCAACCTCCGCTTCCAGTCCTATTGGGACGTGTACGACCCCGACTACGTGCAGCAACACATGGAGCGGGGGCGCTTGCCTGGGCACGCCGACGAATTCGAGACGTCGACCATGCTCTACCTAGCGCCGGAGCGCGTGCAGACCGAGGCCATCGACAACCCGGCCGCCGCCTTGGGCACGCGAGCCAAGGGCGAGGCCCTAGTCGGACCAGCCGTGGACGGGGTCGCCGCGCTGTTGGAACAAATGATCGCCGGCGAGGAAATCGACCTCCCGCCGGTAACCTTCTATCCAGAGGGCAAGCGCAACCTCGTCACCGGTGAGCCGGTTTGAGCACGACTCCCAGCGCCTCGGCCGGCGACTCGACGAGTACATCTACGGCCGCGGCGATCTCTTCGAGCGCAAATTCGTGGGTATAGAGCGGTTGGACGCGCAGCTTCCCGGCGGCTATGGCGCGCAGGCACTCGGCTAGGTTGCGCTGCGTCGGCCACTCGACGAAGACCTCGGGATATGTTTGGCCGCGCTCGTACGCTGGGTCGTGATAGCCGGGGCCGGTGCGCGCAGCACTCCGCACATCCACGTTGCCCAGCGCGGCCCCAAAGCCGTGCGTTACCTGCGCTCCTCCCACGAGGACAATGCGTCCCATGCGATGCGTATCCGGCGCTTGCTTTAGGCTCTGATAGATGGTTTCCAAGGCATCGCTGGCCTCGCCGCCAAAGGCGATGACGCCGAAATCCATGCCATACCCTTGGGTAAATTCCCCGGCGTGCTCGACCATGTCCTGCCCGGCCGGATCGACGACGCCCTCTATACCCACCTGCCGGGCAATGTCTCGACGGCGTGCAAAGCGATCAACCCCCAAGACGTGGCAGCCGCTTAGCTGGGCGAATTGGGCCGTGAACTGGCCGACCAAGCCCAACCCGACCACGACCCCGTTTTCCCCGTACAAAGGAGCGGTGCGGCGCACCGCGTGCAATCCGGTCGCCGCCAGATGCACAGACGCGGCCTCGGCAAAGCTAACGCCCTCGGGTATGGCCGCGCACAAATTCTGCGGCACACAGGCCCAATCGGCGTGCAGGGCGTACCCGCCTCCCATGCAGGCCACGCCCTGCCCCACCTCGAATTGCTCTACTCCAGCCCCGATCTCCTCGACGACGCCGGCGTTGGTGTAGCCAAAGGGGCGCGGTGGCCGGTCGGGTTGGGGGTTTTCCCGCATGGTCCCCACCCTCCCCAGTTCGGTTCCTGGACTGATCAACGAGGCCTCCACTCGCACCTTCACCTCGCCGGGGCTGAGAGCAGGCATGGTTTCCGCTAGACACACCCCCTGACCGCGGCCATCAATAGCCGCAACTTTCCGCTGCATAAGCACCTCCTTTTCGCGCTGGTTGCGCCCTCGTGGACTGCTGTATTACTTATATGTACTCATATTTAATCTGTCTATTGCCCTATTCGAGGCTCTGTGAACGTCATCATTGCTGCAATTGTGGGAGGTGTCCTCTTGATTTGGGGCGGGTTTTTGGGCCTGCTCCGCATCGCGGATCCCTTCGAGCGCAAACACGTGTTGATCCTCGCCGCGTACACTACCGTCGTCGTCGGCTGTGTCATGGGCTTAGTGCTCTTTATCAATCACGAACGGCAAAAGGAGCACCGCGCTCTGCTAGAGGAGCAAATGGACGAGTTCGACAATCGCCTCTCCGAGTTGAGCACCCGGCTCATTGGCCAGCTAGAAGAAAAAGCCAATCTGACCGCCTCTGAATTCGAGATCCGCACCCTCTTGCAAAACGAAAAGGATCACCACAAGCGCACCCGCAATCAACTAGCAACCCAAATAGATCACAACAACGCGCTGCAAAACAAAATGGACACTGAGCGCAAGGAGCGACTGCGCTACCAATCCGACACGGACCGCAAGCTTGAAGAACACTTCCGGCAGGAGGACTTGCGCTACCAAAACCTCGCCGATACCCAAAAGCGCTCCTTGGCGAACGTGCAGGCGCAGTTCGGCCCCCTCAACAACGAACTGACCCGCTTGCAAGAGCAAACCTCAACCTTGCAGCGCAATCAGCAGGCAATCATAGACAAAATCGCCGCCAGCCGCGAAACTCAAACGCTCTCAGTCCAAAAACTCGACGCGCTCGCCCGTAGTCTGAGCGCCCTGTACAACGACTTGAACCAAACTATGGCCCAAGTTGATAGTCTATATCGCAGAACATCTCCAACGCCTTAAGGAGCTGACAATGAAACGCATTCTCATCCCTTGCATCGCCTTATTCCTTGCTGCCTGCACTAATAAGGAGCAGGAGATGCTCCTGCTCCAATTGCAAAGCGACATGGTCCGCGCCAACGCCGCCATTGACTCGCTGACGTACTCGCTCGATGACTCCAACCGCTTGCTCGACAACATGCGGGCGCAAGTTGACAGCACTCAACAGGTCAACGACAAGCTTCTCGAAAACGTGCAAAAGCTCAACAAGGAACTGCGGCACTGGAGCAAACTGGCCACCGAATACAAGCAGAGCAATGCGCGGTTAAAGCTCGAAATCGAGCAGCTAAGAAGGGAAAAGCAAGCGGACCGCTACACCATTTCCCAGCTACGCGCCGAGACCGACCGCCTCAATGGCGAGCTGCTGGAAACCCATAGCAGCATCCGCCGCCAGAGCGATCACATCCGCCGCTTAGAGCAAGAGTTGGCCCAGACCAAGGCCGAGCTGGATGAGGCCAAGAAGGCCGCGCAAAACGCAGTGTACCTCTACGCTGCCAAAGAGACCCAACTCGTAGAGCAAGGCTATCTCAAAACCCACCGGCCTTTTGGCAGCGGGTTCCGCAAGCAATACGAGTTGGTTAAACAAATCCGCCGCGACAGCCCGGGCACCCAAGTCGCGCCCATCGGCCAAACCATCACACTACCAGGCGAAGTCGAGGCCCTCGTCGATCACTACGGCAAGCTCAGGAAGGGGGATGACTACGAAATGACGCGTGGCGAAGCCGGAGTGCAGGTCGCGTTCCTCAACGAGTTGGCCGGTGGCACGGGCGTCTTGGCGATACTTAAGGAATAGCTTTACGCTCACCAGGTGTGGACATAGACCGCCGAGCGTACCTTCTCCCCGGCTTGGTCGGTCGAGAGCAGCGAGTCGGCAAACGACGCGTGTTTGGCCAGCCGCTCGCGGCTACCTCCTTTGAGAAACAAGTGCAAACTAGCTTCGGGTTCGGCAGCGAGGCGGCGCACCATCCGGCGAAACTCCCACTCGCTCAAAGGGCTGTCGATGGTGTAGCCATCGCGCGATAGCCCCACGCCCGCGCTCGTGTACAGTACGACCCGGTCCCCAGGCTGTGGGTCGTGGCGATGTACCCGCCAAACCGGTTGCGTCACGTTGAGAATCATAATACCCAAGCTCAACATCAGCATCATAATGCCCAAGAAGAGTTCCTTGCTAATATCGTGCTCTTCGAGCTCGGCAGCTTGGCGCTTGAGATAGCGGCTCACAATCTTCTATTCCTCTCTCTGACCCAAGCGTCCTCCTGCCGGGCGAGCCGCTGGACCAAGTAGTCGGCGATCTTGCGCAGCGGCAAGTAGGCTAAGAGACCGACGAGCGTGGTCTTAAAGGCCAAAACCAAGCCCTCGGCCATGGCACTGAGTGCCTTAAAGGTCTGGGTCGCCTCGTCGATCTGACTCAATTCCTGCGCGGTCAGCAGGATGCCGCAAACCGTGCCTAAGTAGCCGTATAGCGGTATCCTCGTCAGGTCGCGGCGCACGTGCGTCAAAGGGTCGCCGAGAAAACCCACAAGTTCGTCCACCAACTCCTCGTCCCTGCTCTTGCAGTCGCTGTAATTGTCAGACTGGCGCTGCAATTCTGCTAGCTGTTCCATTCTCTGGCGGCCCAAGGTATTGGGGCCGGGACCGCCGCGCCGAGCCCAAGCTCGCTCCTCGCGGCGGAGATGCAAACTAATGTGTGCCAAGCTCAACAGATGACCGCCAGCCGACCAAGTGATCAGCACGTATGAGAAGCGACCAATCCACGCAAAGGCACTGGCCGGCTGTGGGTTGATGAAGAAGTAGTAAGCGGCCAGTGCCCCGACGATCAACCCGGTCAACAGGCCAATAGTGCTGGCGAGAAACTGTAGGCGGGGCAAGTTCAGATAGTACGCTGCATCGTGTCGGCGCATGCGCCGGGCCCGGCGCATGTGCAAACAGCTAATGGTGACACCGCCAGCCAGCGCCAACAGGATACTACTGACTAATACTAATTCGTTGTTCAAGAGGTCTATCCCTTCGCGCTGACGAGCTTCCACCACTGCCGACTTACCATCCCCAGATAGAACAATAGGCCGGTCGCAATCCCCCACAGTTCCCACGGTGCGCTGCGGCCAATGCGGATGCCCCGAGCAGACGATTCCTGTATCCCCCCTCCCGATCCGGTAGAACGGCCCTCACCTTTGGCTGCGCCGCGGGCGGCTGGGGGTGCGTAGTCTCGGCGGCGGTCTGCTTCCCCGCTCGCCGCGCCAGTCAAGGCCCGCTGCGGCACGACGTAGCTCGCACCTTTGAGGGCCTGTTTTTTGGGGAAAACCAACTCGCGTTCCTTGGCGGGCAGTTCCTCGGTCCAAGCGAGCAGCTTTTTCGCCGCGTCTATGCTTTCGACTTCGGTTAATCTGCTCGCTTTCCCGAGGGAAAAAGCCAGCCGCCCGCTGACAAACCCCTGATAGAGTACGTCCTGTGTCGCGCTCCGGCGTGCTTGGAGTTTTTGCGCCAATTCATCGCGTTGTTTTTGCAAATGCACCAGACGGCTGACGACCATATGCGTCTCCATAGGCTGGTGCCGCGCGACACCAGCCGCGCCGGTGAGCGGGCGTCGGCGCGCAGCGCGGGCCAATAGTGCGGCGTCAAAGCGGGCCTCTAACTCGACCTCACCAAACAGCGTCGTCCCCCAGATGACTTCGGCCTTGGGAATGTCGGGCAAGCTGTGGTTGTAAAAACGCGGCTCGGCCCGCTGGCCGTCCACCGACCAGTGGCCATCGCCGGTAGCCAACACCTTGCGCAAGCGACCGCCACCGTCTTGCAAGTACAAACCGGCCATAAAGCCACTTTCGACTCGGTCTGTGTCCCAGCAATGGGCGCGTAGGACATTGGACCTGAGCAGGTAAACAACGGGAATTTCGACTCGAGTTGGGGTCAGACGTGTCTCACCGATCCGGTGTCCATTGAGGAACAGCTCTGCTTCATCGTCGGCCCAAAAGATCAGTACCAGTTTGGAATTGGCCGGCAATAGCTGACTGTCTCCTTTTCGCTTTGCCAATTCGCGCAGCTTATCCCCCCCATAAAGGCGGACCAAGGTGTCAATGCTGGCGGACACTTGGTTGTACTGTTGTCTGAGTGCCACCACGTCATCAGCCGTAGCGGCCGAGGCCCAGCCGACCCCACACGCCGCCCAAGCCAACCAACGCATCCATTGCCCATAGCCGCTCATATATTCGACTTGGATTGCCCCCCATCGACATTGATGCAGGCACCGGTCACCCATTTCGCCCGGTCGGATGCCAAAAAGGCCACTACATCGGCGACTTCTTCCGGCGTGCCAAAGCGACCGAAGGGAATATTGGCGTCGATAAAGGCCTGTATTTGCGCTGGATTTTCCTTCATCCGCCGCTCCCAGCTTCCTCCGGGAAAGAGAATGGAGCCTGGGGCGACGGTATTGACGCGGATGTTTTTTTTGGCCGCTTCAATGGCCAAGTTGGCTCCTAGACTAATAAGCGCTGCTTTGGCAGCGTTGTAGGAAACCGGCCCACCGCTTTCGCGGCCAAAAATTGAAGAAATGTGGACGATGCTGCCGCCCCCGCGCGCTTCCATTAAGGGAATAGCCGCCCGGCTCACTCGCACGGCCGAAAGAAAGCTCCAGTTGATGATGTCGTTCCACTCGGCATCGTCGATCTCGACAAAGGGGGTCCACTTCGATCCACCGACATTGTTGACGAGAATGTCGAGCCCGCCAAAGCGACTTTTTGCAGCCTCCACCACAGCGATTGCGCCCTCCGGCGTGGTCACATCTTGCGCGATAGCCTCCACCTCTGCTCCACGACCTTCTAAGTCGGCGGCCGCTTCCGCCAGCGCGTCGGCACCGCGCGCGCAGATGCAAAGCGGCGCTCCTTCAGCGGCCAAGGCCGCGGCAATGCGCTTGCCAATGCCGCGGCTAGCCCCGGTCACCAAGGCGACTTTGTCTTTGAGTCCTAGATCCAAATTACACTCCTTTTTCAATGCCCGGAGCCAGCGCTCCAGGGTTGGTCGCGAAAAGCGCGATCAAATAAGCAATGCACAACGCCAACAATACCAAGCCCTTCCAGCGATTTAACTCGTAGCCAATGCGCATCAACCCGAGCATCGTCAGCACGATCGCTAGCATCCACGGGAACATGAAGTTGACCACGTCGGCTGGAACCACCAGCGGATTGGCCAAAGCCGAAGCGCCGGCGATCCAGCAGATATTGAGGATATCGGCTCCGAGGATATTACCCACTGCCAAAGCCCCTTGGCCCTTGCGGGCGGCGACAATGCAAGTGGCGACTTCGGGTATCGAGGTGCCCAAGGCCACGACCACCAAGCCAATGACGACATCCGGCAGTCCCAATGCCATCGCCACCACCGGAGTGGCTTCGACGATAAAGTGGCTACTGACGACGACGCCGACCAAGCCGCCGGCGAATAGCAACGCTACCTTCCAGAGGCTGCGGGAGGGGGCCTCCTCCTCGGTCTCGGCACGCGGTCGCCGCTTCTGCTCCCAGAATGAGTATATTAGGTATAAAACAAAAAGCCCCACCAACGCGCCGCCTTCCACCCGGGCCAGTGTCCCGTCGAAGGCCATGTACCAAGCCACTAGATCTACGGTGATGAGAAAAATCGCTGCCGAGCGCAGCACGATGCGATCGATGGCAATGGCCGTAGTGGCAAAAAGCGCAGCCATGGGCAGAGCCAAGCCATCGTCGTAAATGACCGACCCCACGGCATTGCCCAGTGCCACTTCGGGCGAGTCCCTGAGGGCAGCGGTCACGGAGACCGCCAGTTCGGGTGCGGTAGTGCCAAGGCCGACGATGACGATGCCGATCAAGATCGGCGGAGCGTGGAGGTAACGCGCAATATCAATGGCTCCCTCCACCAAGTAGTCGGCGCATTTGGCCAACAGCGCGAAGGACAGGACCATCAGGCCCGCAGCTTCCCAGACCCCCATGATTAACCTTAGCCCGGCCCGTCTAAGTAGGAAGACAAGAGTCGCTCGGCGTTTTGATAGGCGATCTTGTCAAAGGCTTCCGCCGGTAGCTCAAGGGTGCGCAGAAAATCCATTAGCTGAGTGTCAAAGTAGTCCCGTCCAAAGAGCAATTTGTCTTGAAATTCGAGAAGAAAATCGCGCCCGAAGTCCCGGTCTCTTTGCAGCGCACGCAATCCCGACCCGGCCGACAGATCGGCATATAAGTTGCGGTACTGGCGCATCATCGGAGCCAGGCGTCCATTCGGCAGCACCGGACCGCTCGGATAGCTCTCCGTGGCATAACGATCATCCCCGGAAATATGGGCCCAGAACCCAGGGGCATGGCCGATAAAGACCGTCTGCGGACAGGCTGCAACTGCGCGTTCAAGTGCGTCGAGGCTGCCGCCGTACCACCAGTTTGGACGCGGATAAGCGCCTCGGCCGTGATCGATTGGATAGTCGAGATGGATCGTAATGGGCAAGCGCATCGCACCACAGGCTTCGTACAGGCGCAGCGCGTCTGGATCGTCAAACGGCAGGCGCACCTTCAGCTCAGAGGCGACCTGCACGCCGTGGATTTCGACTGCGGCCTTGAGCCGATCTATCGCATCGGGCCGCTTGGGATGCGGCATGTAGCCGAGGACAAAGCGATCGGGGGCTTCCCGACCAACGGCCAGCACATCTTCGAAGGGAATCCCCCAGCCCGTAGGGGGCAGCACCGAGTGATATGAAGGCGAGTATTCATCTGCAGGGACCTCCCAAGAGAAAAGCCACATCTGGTCGATTCCCTGCTCGTCCATATTGCGCAGGATTTTGGCGGCGTTAAAGCCGTGCCAATTGGGGTGATTATGCGCGTCAATGAGCATTCGTTAATGATATTCTCACGGGTGAAAACTGTCAAGATAGAGCGCGGCTTATTTGCAGCATTTTGTAATAATTATTCTTGATTAATAATTTTTATTTTTTATATTATCTAATCACAAAAGGAGTAACTTATGAATATAGCAGATCTAAAGGGCCAGAAGGTCATGTTGGCCGCGTCCGGCGGCCTCGATAGCTGTACCATTACCCATTGGCTACAATCCCAAGGCCTAGAGGTCGTCGCCTATACCGCCGATCTGGGCCAGCCCGACGAGGAGTGCATCGAAGACATACGGAGCCGGCTGCAGGCCTGTGGGGCCGCTGAGATGATCCTCGACGACCGCAGAGAGGCTATTTGTCAAGCCGGCATCCAACTCGTCCAAGCCCAAGCCCGCTACGAAGGCGGCTATTGGAACACTACCGGCTTCGCCCGACATGTAACGGTCGTCGGCATGTTGCCCCACATGCAAGAACGCGGGATCCAAGTGATGGCACACGGATGCACTGGGCGCGGCAATGACCAAGTCCGCTTCCAACTGGCAGCACAAATGCTCGCGCCGCACATCGCGGTGTACGCTCCCTGGCGCGACCCGGCTTTCTTGCGAAACTTTGGCGGGCGCAGCGAAATGATCGCTTACTGCCAAGGGCACGGCTTGCCCATAACCGCCACTCAGGACAAGCCCTATTCTACGGATGCCAATATGCTCGGGCTGACGCATGAAGCAGGTCAACTCGAAGCCTTAGATACCGCGGCCAGCCTCATAGCCCCCGGCATGGGCTGTTTCCCGCAACAGGCCCCGGATACCGCCGAAACTTTTACCGTGCGATTTGAACGAGGCGTCCCAATCGCCATCAACGGCCACGCCGTCGGCCCAATCGCAGCCATCGAGCAAAGCAACGCCATCGCTGGGCGGCACGGGATCGGCATTGGCTTACACGCAGTGGAAAACCGCTTCGTTGGCATCAAGTCACGCGGCGTCTATGAGGCTCCGGCCCTAGAGTTACTTGGCCAGTGCTACGATTACTTGCTCCAGCTCATTCTCGACCGCCGCGCACGGAGGATTTTCACCGTTGTCTCCGGGTTTATTGCCGAGCAAATCTACCAAGGCTATTGGTTTGACACGGCGACTCAAGCGAGTTGGAAGGTCATCGAGCACTTTAATCAATTGGCGACCGGGACCATCTCCGTCTCGCTCTACAAGGGCCAAGTCGCCTTTTGCGCGGCCAGCGACGCCCCCCACTCGCTCTACAGCGAGGACACCGCTTCCATGGAGGCCATCGGCGACTTCGACCATCGCGATTCCGAGGGCTTCCTCGGCGTCTTGGGCGTCAGCGCCCGTGCGCTTCATCAGGCTGGACAGATTGCGCAACCCAATGATGATACAGCGGCTTGACCGCAGCGGGCAACCGGTCAAAAACTTCCCGCTCAATCGGCACCATCTCGTAGTTTTTGCCGCCGGTCTCCACCACCATCGCCTCGTGCTCGGGCCGGCCGATGAGCGTGGGATTTAGGTTCAGCCACCAAGGAGCGTAGCGTACGATGAGGGCGACGCGATCGCTTTCGCTTTGGTTGGGAGCTACGGCGTGCCAAAGCCGGCTGTCGTACACCAAGACGCTGCCAGCCGCTCCCTCGATCTGGCACTCGGTCGGATAGGGCGCGTCCTGATCCATTTCGGGCATGTCCCCAGCCGCGGGATTGCGCGGCCAGCGGTGACTGCCCGGCACCACGAAAGTCCCCCCGGTCTCAGCAGAAAATGGCGTCAGCATCCATATCGTCGAAAGGTGCAGGACCGCGTTTGGGTACGGCGCGGGAATATGCGAGGCGTTGGTGGAGTTGTAAGGCCAATCGGCGTGCCAATAGCCCCGCGCATTACCTGAGTGATTGACCACGCAGTCCGTGCAGGAAATCCGCGCCCAAGCCCCGAAAAAAGACTCGACTACCTCTAGGAGCCGGCGGTCGGCTAAGTACGGAGCAAAGGATTGCACCTGATTGATGACTTGTTTGAACTGGGCCACGCCCGGGGTGCCGATCCGGTGACCGCGGCGGCGAATTTCGGCCAATTTGGCGTCGGAATGCTGGCGATTGCGCTCGACCACAGCCGCTAGTTCGGCGCATATATCCCCGACTAGTGCCTTGGGAATCACTTGCTCGATAACGCAAAAGCCGTCGCGCTCGATGCGCTGTTTGTAAGTAGTCACTTTACCCTCGAAAGAGCGGTGCGACGTCCGACCAAATGGTCTCCAACTCGGTCAGCGCGTCGTCGTCTAGGATGGGCACGGGTGCCCGGCAAACTGTCGAGCGAATCAACCCGCGTTTTTGTAAAATCCACTTGTAGATCGCAATCCCGTAGAGCCGCTCGTAGTTCATCAGCGGCAGGAGCTGATAGAAGCGCGCCCGCGCCGTCGCTTCATCTCCCGCTTCGAGGGCATCCCAAATCGCCGCCATGGCGTCGGTCACGTGACAGCCCGGCATATTGCCGCAGGCACCGCGCCGATACTCGTCGAGCAAATAGACGCCCCCTTTGCCACCCAAGACGCCCTTGCAGGCCGTGCCTGCTAGCGCTAGCGTGCGGCTAACCTGCCAAGGCTCGGGAACGGTCTCTTCCTTGATATAATCGACTCCCGCCAGTTCGCGGCACATCCGTCCCACCAGCTCGCCGCTCATGGGCGTCCCGACCGGCGCGTCGAAATTCTGCACGCAGATCGGGACCTCAACCGCGTCCGCCAACTGCTGGTAAAAGGCGTAGCAGCCTTCTTGGTCAACGCGCAATACGTGCGGGGGCATGGACATGATCCCGTCGGCTCCAACGGATTGGGCAAACTGAGCGAGGTCCATGGCTGGCAAGGCATGGCCCGAGGTGACAGAGGCCACTACGGGTACTCGGCCATCGGCCGCAGCGACGACTATCTCGATCCAGCGGCGGCGTTCCTCATCGGAAAGGGTCGAAAATTCGCTGGCATTGGCCGGCCCCACCAAGCCCGTAGCACCCGCTTCAATACTGAAGGCGACCAAATCCTGCAAAGCCCCTTCGTCGAGCGCGTAACTATCGGTAAAGGGGGTCACCACAATCGGCATAATTCCGCGCCACGTTTCAGTCATGAATATCTCCTTTTAGGCCGAGCAAAGCAGCCATGGCAAAAAACCTTCCACCAAGATTCCTTCCAGTCCCAATTACGTGGCGAGGTTTCATAGACAGCGGTCGCTTACTCTTTGTAGGCGACTACGCGCAGACGCCAGTAGTCGGCGTGCCAGCCCCCATCGCCGTACAATGCCGGGCGTACGGCGTCCTCCACTGCTTTCCACAGCTCTTCGCGCATCGACGAGGAGACGCCCTCTGTAAGCGTCTCGGCGAACATCTCCATCCAGTCGCGCAACCCGCTCTCACCCTCTAGAGGTGTTGGACGGGGAAAGTGGCTGGCATAAGCAACGCGCAGCCCGGCCTGCTCCACGAGCCGCGCATACTCTCCTAAGCTGGGAAAATACCAAGGCGATTGTGGACAAAAACCCCGAGCGGCCAATTGGTCAATCAGCCCTTGACTAATGGTAGCGATGTTCCGCTCACCGCCCAGTTCGGCGACAAAACGCCCGCCCTGCCCCAGACAAGCGGCGATGCACGCAAGGGCCTCTTCCGGCGGCTTGACCCAGTGCAGGGTTGCGTTGGAAAAGACCGCATCGAACGGCTCGGCAAAGGAAAAATTCTTCGCATCGCCGACGGCAAAAGACAGGTCCGGAAACTACTCGCGCGCGGTCTCGACCATCTCGGCCGACAAGTCGATGCCAACGACCTCGGCTCCGGTTGCGGCAATCTGGGCGCTCAGTTGACCGGTGCCGCAGCCCAAGTCGAGGACGCGCTCGCCAGCTTGGGGGGCCAAAATCTCCACCAAGTCGGCACCTCCGGCGATTACATAGTGGTGTTTGGCTTGGTAGCGCTGGGGGTCTTGAAACATATCA
>JAJDYK010000080.1 GCA_022825185.1 Candidatus Latescibacterota bacterium
GCTGCACTCGGCAGCTATCTCGCCCAAATTGTGCCGCTCAGCAATTGGGTCGGGCGCGAGGACGTGGGTTTTCTGCATGGTTGGACGACATTCTACTTGGCTTGGTGGTTTGCTTGGGCACCTTTCGTCGGCACGTTCATCGCCCGCATCTCCAAGGGCCGCACCGTGCGCGAATTTGCGATTTTTGTCCTCATTCCGCCGCTGGTATTATGCCTGCTGTGGTTTGGCACCTTTGGCGGCGCGGCCCTCCATCAGCACATCGTTGGGGGCTACACCGGTGTAACCGAGAATGTTGCGGCGTGGAAGCTGGAAATCGCATTGTTCAAGATGTTCGACCAGCTTCCGCTGACTAAGCTGCTTTCATCGGTGGCACTCCTGCTGACTATCGTATTTTTTGTTACTTCGTCGGATTCCGGCTCGTTGATTGTCGATACCATTGCAGCCGGTGGCAGAGTAGATGCTCCGGTAGCGCAGCGGGTCTTTTGGTGTACGATTGAGGGGTTAGTTGCTATCGCCCTCCTGCTTGGCGGAGGGCTGAATTCACTGCAGGCGGCTTCGCTCGCAACGGGCTTCCCATTTGCCTTGGTGCTCTTGGGAATGGCCGTCTGCGTCTGGATGGGGTTGCGCAGCGAAATGCGTACAGCGCACTGAATGCTGACGGAGTAAACGTTACAAAACGAATTCTTAGAATTGAAGATATACACCCACACTTAAATGAAGGAGGCCTACGATGAAATTTTTGCCTAGGCACTTTTTGGTGCTAGTCGCCGCGGCTTTAGTTTGGGCTGCGCCGGCGTGGACGCAAGCGACAGGTACTATCGTCGTCACTGTAGTTGACGACGATAGCGGCCAGTCGCTAGAGACGGCCTTAGTCTATATCCCGGCCTTGGATCTAGGCGGGATGTCGGACGCACAGGGTCAGTTTACTATGGCCGACGTGCCGGGGGGCGAGTACCAATTGCGCGCTGAATTGATCGGCTATTCGTCGGCCACTGCCACGGTTGTGGTAGAGGCCGGGCAAACCGCGACCGTCGAGTTGCGGATGCAACCCTCCGCGCTGCTCCTCGAAGAGTTGGCGGTAACTGGCACGGCTGTTAAGAACTCTCACGTCAGTTCGACCTATGCTGTTGCGGTGACTGGCCGGGACAAGATGGCCGAGCAAGGGTCGCCGCAGGCAGTTGATTTCTTTAAGAACTTGAGCGCCAGTCACGGAGTGATTGGCGAGCGCAGCAGTTGGTACAATGCCAACCAAGCCGCCACTCTTTCCGAAAGCATTGCCAACGTCAATTTGCGCGGTCTGGGAGCCTCGCGGACGCTGGTGTTGATCAACAGCCGCCGCCAGACCTATGTCCCGGCGCGCTTGATCGGCGGGCGCTTCGTCGATGTGAATGCCATTCCCGCCATTGCCGTGGATCGGGTTGAGGTACTCAAGGAAGGGGCTTCGGCTATCTATGGGTCGGATGCGGTAGCTGGTGTCGCCAATTTTTTAACTCGCGCCGACTTTGAGGGCTTTGAGGTCTCGGGTGCGCACGAGTATATCGCTGGCGCGGGCGATTCCAACATCGGCGCGATCTGGGGTGGGAAGATCGGCGAAGCTCATGCGGTTGTTTCTGGAGAATGGAGGGGACGTCAGGCGCTACCGGCCTCCGAGAGGGACTATCTGCTGCAGCCGTGGCACGGCGGCGGGCAGCGCCTTGGATGGTCGAGTTTGGGGAACCCAGGCACTTTCGCCGTTGGTGCGCCGGCCCCTTGGACCGCTGCTATCCACGCCCCGCGTTGCGAGCAGTTTGGCGGCTTCCGGGAATCTTGGACTTGCCGCTTTCGCTATCAGCAGTACGAGAATTTGATCGAGGACATGAGCCATATGCGCGCTTTTGCCGAGATCAACGGCGAGTTGAACAATGGCACGGAGTATCACTTAGAGGGTCTGGTTGCTCAGGCCGATATTCCCGAGTGGTACACGACTCCTTCGTATCCTCCCTTTCCCTTGACAGATACGAGCATCATGGAAGTCGCGCCCAACCATCCGGGCCGGGAGGCTTTCTGTGCGGACTACGGTGCTGAGGAAGGCGACTTGTATTACAACGAATGCCAAGGCGGCGAGAACTGGTATTTCAATGGCCGTCCATTTGGCAACTCGGGCCCTGGGCGCATACTGGGCCGCGACTCTCGCACTTTGCGCGTGGCGGCTTCTGCCAATGGCGACTTTAGTCAAAATACCCATTTTGACCTAGGTCTGTCCTATTCCCGCACCGAGGGCAACTACAACCTGCCGGGGGTGTACATCGAGCGGATATTCCTCGGCTTCCGCGGGTTTGGCGGGCCCGATTGTGGTGTTGGCGTGGAGGCGGATAACGAGTCTCTTGCAGGGATGAGGCTCGGCCCACTCAACGGCCAAGTGGCGGGTCAGGGAGATTGCCAGTACTACAATCCCTTTGGCAATGCCATCGAATTCGCGGATCAATATGGCGCGGAGTTTGCAACTCAAGCGAATCCCGATTATCGCGCCAACCTTGCCAACAGTCCCGAGTTGCGGCACTGGCTGGCAGATAATGAAGTCGATCTACAGAGCGCCGCGGATCTGCTGGTCGCCGATGCGACGCTGAGTGGAACTTGGATTGAGGATGTCGCCAGTTACGCGGCCGGCTACCAGTTCCGCCTGCTCAATGCCAGCGGCGATCCCAACGACGAGGGCGACGTGACCATCAACCCCTGTCCGGTGGTGGGCGATGACGGGTGCTCAGCCGAGGACAGGTTCGGCCCCTATGCGTTCACCAATGTGAATCGGCCGTATGATGAATCGCAGACAGTGCATCGCTTCTTTGCCGAGATTCCCCTGAGCTTGGGATCGCGCTTTGACACCCAACTCGCCGCCAACTACGAGTTCCACGATGTGGCGAGCAGTTTCGACCCCAAGTTTGGCTGGCGCTATCAGATAGCGGAATCGCCGACTCAATCCGTGTTTCTGCGCGGCTCGGTGCAGACGACGTTTCGCACACCATCGCTGGACGATGTGAATGAAAGTCCGCTTTCGACGCTCGAGTGGATCAATGAGACGGGTGCCTATCAAACGGTGGACCGATTTGGCAGCAAGGACCTCAAACCCGAACAGGCTTTTACCTATAACGCGGGCTTCGTCTTAGTTACCGAGGAGGGCTTTGATGCGACGTTTGACTACTGGAGCTACGATTTCAAGGACGTAATCGGCTCCATGCCGCACGGGGCCATTACTGCCTTATATGCTGATGAAGCCAATAATGAGGCCCTGAAGCAGTTCATTGTCTGCCCGGACGGGATCGGCACTGGCACGTGCGCGGCCTCAGAACTGGAGCGGGTGCAAGTTGATATCATCAATTGGCCAGGGGTCAAGACCTCGGGTATTGATTTGCATTTGGGTGGAAACACGGCCGCGGGAGCCGGGGAAATTGCGCTCAGCTTGGACGCTACGTACACGCTGGAGTACCGGACGAAGGCTCTGACGCTCGGCAACTTGGTGTTGCAAGAGGGGGCAGACGCGGCCGGCTACCTGAACTTTGGCAATCCCATTGCGACCTCACTGCCGAGGTTGAAGGGCCAGGTGTCGGCGGGCTATCACTGGGAAGGTTACCGCCTCGTGAGCTTTTTGAACTACATTTCGTCGTACGAGGACCGAGGATCGATGGACTCCGGGAATGATGCCGTTAAAGAAGTATTCGGTACCATTGACTCGTTCGTCACTTGGGATGTGAGCTTTCTGTGGGCCTTGTCCGAGGGCGTCAATATCGCACTGTCGGGGATGAACCTGCTCGACACGATGCCGCCGCTGGTCAACATTGAGCAGGCGTACGATGGATTTACGCACGATCCCAAGGGACGGCGGTTGAAGCTGGCTGTGTCCTATAAGTTTGGCGGTTGAAATTCGGTAGCATCCCAATTGTGCAGGGCCGTCCAATACTAACTTGGACGGCCCTGTGTAGTATTGCACCGAGTACAGCAGGGAACGACGACTCGCTACTTTTTGCTCCCTGACCGATTGAGAAACAAATAATCAATCGGCTCTTCAATGAATTCCGCATTGTGATCCAGACCGCAATCATCGGGAAAAGCCTTTTCGCAGCCGGTGTTGAACATCAGCGGTCCGCGATTTCTGTACCAAGAGATACATTGAACCAAGGCGATCATATGCCGCGGTCGATCCGAGCGATTTGGAACCCCTCGATGCCAGAGCCGCATATCCCTGATCAGCACGCTGCCCTTTTTCGCGCACCCGCTAACGGGAGGAGCAACCTTCCTTTGCGCCTCTTCGGTTTCCTCGTCGATCACCGTTTCCGGGAAAGTGTGTAGATGCGTGCCCGGCCATAGCTCCACGGCCCCGTTCTCTTCGGTCACATCGTGCGGAGAGATATTCACCACCACGCACGCGGTCGGGTGGGCGGGCTTGTGCCCGGGCCATAGGTGAGGCCCGTCCCTATGCAACGGCTGGGTGCCGCTACCGGGACAATTGGTGTTGCCGTTGTAAAAGCTGTTGAAAATTCCCTCGCCGAGGAGGGCGGTGTTGACCTGAATCACAAGCGGATTGGCGACAATCTCGCGAAAGACAAAGGGAGCGAACGGAGGCGGTCCCTGTTGCAGGTGGCCTTTGAGACCTCCGGCACCGCCCCACTGCTCCAGATCAATCAAGACCTTGGAATCCTGATCCATCTTCTCCCGGAGGATATCGAGCGGCCCATGGGAGACCGCGTTTTCGATGACGACATATCCGTCCCGCCTGATCGCCTCCACCGCCTTTTTGAGCCGTCCGGGACTTATGCGCCGAGATTCTGTTTCCTTCTTGGTAAGAGAGATTATCATCGATTTTCTTCTTTTAGTTGCCTCTCATATCATCCGCCGCCTTAGTTTCGATCTTCTGACTCGTTCTTTCAACTTTTTCGCTTCTTCCGTGTTTCTTCACAGCAGTGCCTCGGCTAGCTCAGTAAAATTTCCCACCTCCACATCAGGTCGATACGGCGTTTCTTCATAGGGCAGGGCGTTGCGGTTGACGAAGGCTCCCCTCATGCCGCAGGCTCGCGCTCCCATCACGTCGAATGAATTGGCCGAAACCATCATGCACTGTCCCACTTCGAGGTGCAGCGAGGCCGCGGCTCGGCGATATACCCCAGGGTGCGGCTTGAAGGCCCCTACTTCCTCGACCGAGATAATGCGGTCGAAGTCCCAGCCAATGCGGTTGGTCGCTAGATGATCTAAAAAGTCCGCCTCGCCGTTGGACAGGGCGACTAGGCGGTAGCGTCCCTGCAACTTTTCGAAGGCTGCTCGCACATCGGCGAAGGGGTTGAGGTGCTGCCAGGCTGCCATGAGCCGGGGGACATCCCCTTCGGCCGCGTTTATTCCTTCTAAAGCCAAGACGTAGATCAAGGCCCGTCGCACCGTTTCCAGATAGCCGCTGTGGCCCAGCAGGAGGATATTGTCCTGATATTGCTCTAGGCGCTGACGCGCCCGCCATTGGTTCCACAGGTGCTCGGGCGGGACTGAAGACCCTTTATCGCGCAGGTAGGACGCGATAGCTGGTGTCAGGCTGCCGCCCAAGTCGAGGACGGTGCCGAACAGGTCGAAAGTGAGGGCTTGTACTGCTGGAAATTTGGCCATATTATTTGCCTCGTCGTGTTTGTTGCGTATGAAGCGATTGTGTAATTTACTCTATCCGCGAGTGGTAAAACAAGCGTAGGGGCGGTTCGCGAACCGCCCCTACTAAAATGACCAATATGCAATGTGTGGTATTGTTGGGCTGTATGCAAAAAAACGCGACTTGGCCGATCAACTCGGCGCGCTGTTCGCCGAGATGCTGATCTGCATGAGCGACCGCGGTCCCGACAGCGCGGGGTTGGCGCTCTATGGCAATGAGCCGCCGGAAGGCTTTATCAAAGTCACCTTGCGGCACGCGGCCGACGACTACGACTGGCCGGGGCTAGCCGACCAACTCGGTTCTCACTTTAGCTGTGAGGCGAGCCTGCGCGTCAACGCCAACTACGCGGTCATCGCAGTGCGCGCCGACGCCGATGCGCTGGGGCGGGCGCTAGCTGGCTCAGACCCTAACCTGACGGTGATGAGCATCGGTCGCAGCATTGAGATTCTCAAAGAAATCGGCGCGCCTGCTGAGATCGTCGATCGCTTCGGCGTGCGCGAGATGCGCGGCACGCACATCATCGGCCACACGCGCATGGCGACCGAAAGCGCGGTGACCACCGATGGCTCGCATCCCTTTTCCACGGGCATGGACCTCTGCTTAGTACACAACGGGTCGCTGAGCAATCACAATCGGCTGCGCACGCGCTTAGAGCGCAACGGAATCGAAATCCGCACGGAAAACGACTCGGAGGTGGCTGCTGGCTACTTGATGTGGCGGATGCAGCAGGGGGATACCTTGCAAGCGGCCCTCCAAATGGCGCTCGACGGGCTGGACGGTTTCTATACTTTTGCCATTGGCACGGTCGATGGCTTCGCAGTCTTGCGCGACCCAATCGCCTGCAAGCCAGCGGTGCTGGCCGAGACGGATGAGTACGTGGCGATGGCCAGCGAGTTCCAGGCGCTGTCGAGCTTGCCGGGGATCGACGACGCAGAGGTGTGGGAGCCCAAGCCGGCGCGGGTGTACACTTGGGGAGGAGCCGATTGATGGGCGCGGAGGTTTTCGACTTGGCGACTGGAGAGTTGCGCCAGCTCAACCAGCGTCTGCACGATCTGACTGAGGAGACGGCCAAGACGCCGTGGCGGATTCTGCATCCGCGGGGTGCGCACGCTGTGGCTGCCGGAGTCGATGCACCCGTGGAAATCGATATCGAAGGCCACGTTGGCTACTATTGCGCCGGCATGAACCAGCGCGCCCACATCACCGTCCACGGGATGGTCGGGGTCGGGGTGGCTGAGAATATGATGTCGGGAGTGGTGAGAGTGAAGGGCCACGCCAGCCAGTGCGCTGGGGCCACCGGGCACGGCGGCCTGCTGGTCATTGAAGGCGACGCGTCGAGCCGCTGTGGGATTTCGATGAAGGGGATCGACATTGTGGTCGGCGGCTCGGTCGGCCACAGCAGTTGTTTTATGGCCCAAGCTGGCAACTTAGTCGTCTGCGGCGATGCGGACGAGGCATTGGGCGATTCGCTGTACGAGGCGCGAATTTTCGTGCGCGGCCGGGTCGCGGGCTTGGGGGCCGACTGCATTGAAAAGCCCATGCGCGACGAGCATTTGAGCGCGTTGGCCGAGCTGTTGGCGCGAGCGGATTTGTCTGGCGTTCGTCCCGAAGAGTTCCGCCGCTACGGGTCGGCGCGCCAGCTTTACAACTTCAAGGTAGATAACGCATCCCAGTATTAGACGCTCTATGACGCAATCACACCACAACCAAGAGGGCCTGCGCGAGTCGGCGACCTTTGGCCGCGACGTCATCTACGAGATCCAGCGCGCTGCGCAGACCGGGATCTACGATATCCGTGGCTGGGGGGCCAAGCGCCGGGTGCCCCATTTTGACGACTTGGTCTTTTTGGGCGCGAGCATGTCGCGCTACCCGCTGGAAGGCTACCGCGAGCGCTGCGACACCGATGTGGTGCTGGGCACGCGCTACGCCAAAAACCCGATCCACCTCGACATCCCCGTCACCATCGCGGGGATGAGCTTTGGCTCGCTGTCGGCGCAGGCCAAGGAGGCGCTCGGTCGCGGTGCCAGCGAGGTGGGGACGAGCACCACGACCGGCGACGGCGGAATGACGCCGGAGGAGCGCGAACAGTCGCGGATTTTGGTGTACCAGCTTTTGCCCTCGCGCTACGGCATGAATCCCGACGACTTGCGGAAGGCGGATGCCATTGAGGTGGTGCTCGGCCAGGGGGCCAAGCCCGGCGGCGGCGGGATGCTGTTGGGCCAGAAGATCAGCGACCGCGTCGCCCAGATGCGGACCTTGCCCAAGGATATTGACCAGCGCTCGGCCTGCCGCCATCCCGATTGGACCGGCCCGGATGACTTGGCGATCAAGATTGTGGAGTTGCGCGAGATTACCGACTGGCAGGTGCCGATCTACGTCAAGATCGGCGCGACGCGGACTTACTACGATACGTTGCTGGCGATCAAGGCCGGAGCCGACGTGGTGGTGCTCGACGGGATGCAGGGCGGTACGGGAGCGACCCAGGAGGTGTTTATCGAGCACGTGGGGATTCCGACTTTGCCGGCCGTGCGCCAAGCGGTGGAGGCGCTCGACGAGTTGGACATGCATCGCAAGGTACAGCTCGTTGTGTCTGGCGGCATCCGCAGCGGCGCGGATGTGGCTAAAGCCCTGGCGATGGGGGCGGATGCCTGTTCGATTGGCACGGCCGCGCTGATCGCGCTGGGCGACAACAGCCCGCATTTGGACCCCGAGTACCGCAAAATTGGTTCGGCCGCTGGCTTTTACGACGACTTGCAGGACGGCGAAGACCCAGCCGGCATCTCGACCCAGACCGACGCATTGGCCGAGCGCCTCGACCCGGAGGCCGGAGGCCGCCAGCTCGCCAACTATCTGCGGGTAATGACCATGGAGTGCCAGACCATTGCCCGCGCCTGCGGCAAATCGCACGTTCACAATCTGGAGATAGAGGACTTGGCGGCGCTGACCATTGAGGCAGCGGCCATGGCCAAAATTCCCTTGGCCGGGACGGATTGGATTCCTGGAAACACGCCAACTAAAGGAGCCTGTTGTGACTGAACGCACTGAGATCAAAGAACGCCTCGCCCAAGAGGGCATTGAATTCCTACTAGTACAGTTCGTCGATATGACTGGCGCGCCCAAAGTGAAGATGGTGCCGGTGACGGCACTCGACGACGCGCTTGACGAAGGCGCGGGTTTTGCTGGCGCGTCTATTTGGGGTTTGGGGCAGGGGCCGCACTCGCACGATATGCTGGCGCGGATTGACCTCGATTCGTACGCGCGGCTGTCTTGGCAGCCGAACACCGTGCGCTTTGCCAGCAATCTCTTCGTCGATGGGGAGTCCTATCCCTATTGCTCGCGCACCAACCTCCAGCGGGTGCTCGCCGACGCCGCGCAACAGGGCTACGTCTTCAACGTGGGGATGGAGCCGGAGCACTTTCTCATCGCGCGCAATGACGACGGCTCGATCCGGCCTTGGGACCCGGACGGCGTGGACTCGCTGGCCAAGCCCTGCTACGACTTCCGCTCCATGTCGCCAGCCATGGCGTACTTGCAGGAGTTGACGCTGTCGCTCAACAGCATGGGCTGGGGCGTGTACCAGTGCGACCATGAGGATGCCAACGGTCAGTTTGAGGTGAACTTCGACTACGCGGACGCTCTGACGACTTCGGACCGCATCATTTTCTTTAAGATGGCTACTTCGCAGATCGCCAAGAAGTACGGCGCGATTGCCTCGCACATGCCTAAGCCGTTTGCCGACCGCACGGGCAGCGGCTTGCACGCGCACTACCATCTGGCCGATGCCGAGTCAGGAGAAAATCTGTTCTTGGACGAGGGGGACGCGCGGGGCTTGGGCTGCTCAGAGCTGGCCTACCACTTCCTCGGCGGCATTTTGCACCACGCGCGCGCCCTGTGCGCGGTATCCAGCCCGACTGTGAACTGCTACAAGCGCCTGCAACTCGGCGCTGGCATCTATTCGAGCCGTTCGGGTTTTACTTGGACGCCAGCGTTTATCACCTACGGCGACAATAACCGCACGCAGATGATCCGCACGGCCGGCGAGGGGCATTTTGAAGACCGCACGATCAGCGCCGCAGCCAATCCCTATCTGGCCCTAGCCGCCTATCTGGTCGCCGGGCTCGACGGCATTGAGCGCGGTTTGGAGCCTGGCGAGCCCAATCTGGGCAACATGTACGAGCGCTCGCTCGACGAGATCCAAGCGGAAGGAATACAGGTTTTGCCGCAGTCGCTGGCCGAGGCGCTCGACGCGCTGGGAGCGGACGAAGTGGTGCAGAGCGCGCTAGGCCCCATCGCCGACGAGTTCCTCAAGATAAAAGCCGACGAGTGGGCCGAGTACGACAGCCAAGTCAGCCGCTGGGAGATCGACCGGTATTTGACGTCCTGCTGAAGCCATGCCCTACCGGTTGCTCAAATACGGCTTCAAGAAAGATTACTCCGAGCCGCGCATGTTCCGCTCGCCTGAGCGGCTGAGCGACAGCTATGAAGTAGTGATCATCGGCGGCGGCGGCCACGGGTTAGCAGCAGCGCACTATCTCGCCCACGAGCACGGCATCTGCGATGTGGCTGTGCTAGAACAGCGCTACATCGGCCACGGCGGCACTGGCCGCAACACCGCGATCATTCGCTCGAATTACCTAACGGAAGAGGGTGCGCGCTTTTACCAATTCAGCGTGGATCTGTACCGCGATTTGTCGCGGAAGCTCGACTACAACCTGTTCTACTCCGAGCGCGGTCACTTCACTTTGGCGCACACGCCAGCCGCGCTGCGCACCCAGCGCTGGCGCGCCGAGGTCAACAAGCACCTCGGCATCAATTCCGAGGTCGTCGGCCCCGAGTTTATCAAGAAGACTATCCCTGAGATCGACCTGAACTGCGGCGGGCACCAGCCGCCCATCGTCGGCGCGCTCTACCACCCGCCGGGTGCCATTGCCCGTCACGACGCAGTGGCGTGGGCGTATGCGCGCGGGGCCGACAGCAAAGGTGTGGAAATCCACCAGCAGACCAGTGTCACTGATATTGAAGTCGAGGACGGGCGGGTCGCGGGCGTGCATACGGACCGGGGTTTTATTCAGACCCGCAAGGTGCTCAGCGCGGTGGCGGGATGGACGCCGCAGATACAGCGGATGGTCGGCCTGCGCTCGCCGCTAGTGGTGCATCCGCTACAGGCGTTTGTCACCGAGCCGTTCAAGCCGTGGCTAGACGCGATTGTCGTATCGGCTAGCTTGCACACGTACGTCAGCCAATCTTCGCGCGGTGAGTTGGTCGCTGGTGCGTCTTTGGATCCCTACGAGCTGACGTCCATGCGCTCAACGCTCGACTTTGCCGAGGGCTTGGCCGGGCACATGCTCGACCTCTTTCCCTGCTTGAGCGATGTCAAGGTCCTGCGCCAGTGGGCCGGGTTGTGCGACATGACCCCGGACTTTTCGCCGCTCATGGGCACGACGCCGATTGCGGGCTTTTACATCGACGCGGGTTGGGGCACTTGGGGCTTTAAGGCTTCGCCGGTCTGCGGTTACACTATGGCTCACACCATTGCCCACGACGAGGATCATCCGTTGATCCGCGCTTTTAATTTGTCGCGCTTTGGTTCGTTTGAGTTGGTTGGCGAGAAAGGAGCGGCGTCCGTTGGCCACTGATTGTAGATTGCGAATTTTTAATTCAATATCACGAGGATAACGATGAGTAGTGGGAAGACCGGAAACGGCGTGGGAAACGGGGACACAACAGCCAAAGCGTGGGACGATTTTGTCCGCCGCGCTAAAGAGTATGTCGATAGCGGACGGCTGGAAGTTGAGGAGACCGACTATAAAATTGACATGGCCCGTAGCTTCGAGGACGCTAGGGAAGAGGTGCTCAATGTCAAAGATGACAGGGCCGAACCCCGGCCCGCCGTTCCAGCCGACTCGTCCAACTGGCACGACTTATTCAAGCGCGCCCTCCGTTCAAGACAGGGCCATCCCGTTGACTGGCGGAATGTGGGCAAGATGCAGAAATGGCTCGCAGATACGCCAGAGGAAACACTTCAGGCTTTGCAAGCGGTTTGGACGCGGGACGAAGCTAGCGTTTCAGAACGGATCCACAAATTTTGCAATATACTACCCACCTCAGTGGTGAGCGGATCGGGAACACGTATGAACGTCATATCCGTGCTGCTGATGGGGTTGGACGTCGAGCAGTATCCGCCATTTCAAATAAGTATATTTAACAAAGCATACGGCCTCACCGAGTACGGCCAACCAGAATCGGGCGCGGACGAGGCTACATTGTACGAGCACGCCCTGGCTTTTCTCGACCGATTCATTGAGGAAGCGGCGGAGCGCGGGCTGCAATTGCGCCACCGCCTTGATGCTCAAGGGGTAATTTGGGCGGTAGTTTCGGCGATAGATGAGATGAGCGGGCAAGCCGATGAGGATGACGATAAGGATGATGGGGTTGAGCAAGGAATTGACTTCGCCACTCTCGCCAAAAAACTATACTTGCCGATTGGCTTCTTGGAGACAATCAACACACTGCTAAAAGAAAAGCAGCAGGTCATTTTCCAAGGGCCGCCGGGCACGGGCAAGACCTACGTGGCGCAGGAGTTGGCACAGCATATCTCCGGGGCGGAGAAGCGGGTTGCGCTGGTGCAGTTCCATCCGTCCTACTCCTACGAGGATTTTGTGCAGGGCTACCGTCCCGCAGACGCCGGACAGCCCGGTTTCAAACTGAAGGACGGGCCGCTGCTGCTAGCGGCCAAGCAAGCTGAGTCTGAACCCAACGCCAAGCATTTCCTAGTAATAGACGAAATCAACCGAGGCAACTTGGCCAAAGTGTTCGGCGAGCTGTACTTCCTGTTGGAGTATCGCGACAGGAAGATTCACCTCCAGTATTCGGACGAGCCGTTCCGTCTGCCCGAAAATCTCTACATCATCGGCACGATGAACACCGCCGACCGCTCCATCGCGCTGGTGGATCTGGCCCTGCGCCGTCGGTTCTACTTCGTGGAGTTCCACCCCGACGAGGCTCGCGTCAAGGACCTGCTCCGCGAGTTTCTCAAAGACAATGCTCCCGGCATGGAGTGGGTGGCCGACGTAGTTGACCGGGCAAACGAACTGTTGCGCGATGACCGGCACGCCGCCGTCGGACCGAGCTACTTCCTGAAACCGGACCTTGACGAGGATGCTGTCGGGCGCATCTGGAAGTACAGCGTCCTTCCCTACATTGAAGAGCGCCTTTTCGGGCAGGGAGAAGATCGGCTGGCAGATTTTGACCTAGGCAAGCTGCGAAGGGCGGCCATTCCCGACGCTGCGGACGCTGGTGAGCATAGTGCCAGCGTAGCGGGCAGCGGGGACGGCGCAAGCGATGCGTGAGATAAACCTGCAAGAGTACCGGAGGAGTGAACCTATTAAGCTGTCCGTTGCTGAACGGGACGCGCTGGCTCGGGTGGTCGCCATCGAACCTGCCCTAGGGGAAGATAGTACCTACATCCTGACGCCGGGCTCCACCATCGGTGCCGTTGAGGTCGGCGGCCTGTCGGCACTCATCGAGCCGAAGATAGGCATTCCGCAGGTGCTGTCGCTGGCCTGCTATGCCGTCGGGAAGGTCGAGTTCCAGCGGGAATACTTTGATTTTCGCGATGAGGACGCGCTGCCCGATGCGCTGGCCCTAGCACTGACTTCACAGGCCCGCCGGGCCTTCGCGCACGGCCTGCTACATGGGTACCGCACCGATGAGGACGCGCTGTACACCGTGCGGGGACGCATCCGGTTTGATGACCAACTGCGGCGCAGGTTTGGGGTGCCTCTGCCGGTGGAGGTGCGGTATGACGAGTTCACCGAAGACATTCTAGCCAACCGACTGGTGAAGGCGGCCGCGGACCGGCTGGCCCGTATCCATCTGCGCTCGGCCCAAGCCCGGCGGAACTTGGGATGGCTGGCGACCATGCTCGAGGACGTGTCGCTGGTCGAGTTCCGGGCAAACTGTGTTCCGGCGGTGAGATTTGACCGGCTGAACGAGCATTACCGGGGCGTAGTGGAACTGTCGCGGCTCGTTTTGCAGCACGGCGCATTTGAGTCTGGGCGTGGAGCCGTTCGGGCCAACGGGTTCCTAATGGATATGAACGTCGTCTTCCAGGAATTCGCAACGCAGGCATTACGGGAAGCCCTAAGCCTTTCCGAGCGCGTCTTTCGCTCCGATAGCAGCGTCCGGGACATCGCCCTAGACGAGGCCAAGAGCGTCAAGCTGAAGCCGGATCTGACTTGGTGGGAGGGCCATTCCTGCGTATTTGTCGGCGATGTCAAGTACAAGAACGTTAGCGGCGACCGCCTCCCCAACGCCGACCTTTACCAGATGCTCGCGTACGCCACTGCGCTTGACCTGCCGGGCGGCCTGCTAATTTATGCCCAAGGAGAGGCCGACCCAGCGAAGTACTGCGTACGGTACGCTGGCAAGCGGTTGGAAGTTGCGGCGCTAGACCTCTCTGGCCGGCTCGACGATGTGCTCGTCCGCGTTGAGCGGTTGGCAAAGCAAGTCGTCGCGCTGCGCGATGAAGTACGCTTTGGCACTTTTGAGTTGGTCGGGGAGAAGGGAGCGGCGTCCGTTGGCCACTAACGACGCAAGGGGACGGCTGTGAAAATCCTCACCTGCCCAATCAACGGGCCGCGCCCACTATCGGAATTCGTCTTTGGCGGCGAGGTGCGTCCTGTGCCCGATCCTAAGAAAGCGGATGACGCTGAGTGGGCCGACTACGTGTTCAACCGCAGCGGCGAGCCGGGTATCCAGCGCGAGTGGTGGTACCACAGCGCCAGCAGCACTTGGTTTATCGCCGAGCGCGACACGGCTAGCGACGAGATCGTCCGCACCTATTTGTGGGGCGAGGAGGACACAGCGTGAAGCGCCGCCTGTCCGCACAGCCCGGGGAGTGGATCGACCGGACGCAGCCCATTGAATTCCGCTTTGAAGGCGAGGCGTTCAGCGGCTTTGCCGGTGATGTGATCGCCAGTGCGCTGTTGGCTAATGGTGTGCAGACGATGGGGCGCAGCTTCAAGTACCACCGGCCGCGCGGGGCGTATAGCTTGGCCGGGCACGATGCCAACGCGCTGTTTACAGACGGCGAGCGCACGCATCTGCGCGGCGATAGCGAGCCGTTGGCTGCGGGCATGGACCTGCGGGCGGTCAACACCATCGGCGGGTTGAAGGGCGATTGGCTCAAATGGCTGGAGATTTTGGGCCGCTTCATGCCGGTGGGTTTTTACTACAAGACATTTCACCGCCCCCGGTGGCTTTTTCCCTTTCACGAGCGGATCATCCGCCAGATAGCGGGCTTGGGTCAGATCAACCGGGATCAAGCGGCCACGGCTAGCCCCAAGGAATACGCTTGGTGTGATGTGCTGGTCGTGGGCGGTGGTGCGGCTGGGTTGGAGGCGGCAAGGGCTGCGGGAGAAGCTGGTGCCCGCGTTTTGCTGGTCGAGGAACAGGCGCGTTTAGGGGGAAGCTGGGCGTGGCAGCACGGTGGGGACTGCCACGAGTTGGTCGAGGCGCTCGCTGGTCTGCCCGAGGTCGAGATCCGCTGCGGGACGGTGGCTGGCGGCCACTACGCCGACGGATGGGTCGCCCTGTTCGACGCGGTGCGGATGACCAAGGTGCGCGCTACGGCTGTCGTGTATGCCAACGGCGCGATTGAGCAGCCGTCGGTCTTTGGGCACAATGACCTGCCGGGCGTGTTGCTCGGGTCGGCGGCCCAGCGGTTGGTGAAGTTGTACGCGGTTAAACCATGCGACCGCATGGTGGTGCTAGCGGCCAATAGCGATGCGTATGGGGTGGCGCTGGACATGATTGACGCGGGGGTCGAGGTAGCGGCCATTGCCGATTTGCGTCCCGATGCGACTCCGTCGGCCCTAGCGGAAAAGATCGCTGCCGCCGGGGTGCCGATTCACAGCGGCCATGCGATCTATGCGGCCATGCCGAATAGACAGAAGAATGGTCTGCGCGGCGCAGTGGTGGCACCGCTAGCCGCAGACGGCACCATAGATGCCCAGCGCGGCACTAAGATCGCCTGCGACGGCATTGCCGCGTCGGTCGGCTGGATGCCCAATGCCGCGCTGCCCAGCCAAGCGGGGGTGCAATTCGCGTACGACGAGGGGCTGGAGCAGCTCGTGCCACAGTCATATCCAGACGGAGTTTTTGTCGCTGGGCGCGTTCGCGGGGTGTACGATCTAGACGCGCAGCGGGAAGACGGGCGGGTCGCCGGGATTAGGGCCGCGCACTACGCCGGTTATGGCGACGGCGAGGTGTCCGCGCCGTCGCCACCGATGCACGAAGTTCGCAGCCACAGCTATCCGATTTTTTCCCATCCGAGCAAAAAGAATTTCGTGGATTTCGACGAGGATTTGCACTTGGCGGATTTCGTCAATGCGCACCAAGAAGGCTACGACAGCGTCGAACTGCTCAAGCGCTACAGCACTGTGGGGATGGGGCCGAGCCAGGGCAAGCTGTCCAACATGAACGCGATGCGGATCTTGGCCAAACTCAACGGCGACACCATTGCCGCGACTGGCTCGACGACCGCCCGTCCCTTCTACCAGCCGGTGCCGCTGGGGCATTTGGCTGGTCGGCGCTTCCACCCGATGCGCCGGACGCCGATCCACGATTGGCATTGCGAGCACGGCGCAGTCTTTGCCCACGCTGGCGACTGGTATCGGCCCGAATACTATGCCAGCGACGACGCCAGCCGCGACGAGTGTATTGTGCAGGAGGCACAGCAGGTGCGGGCTGGTCTGGGGATTATCGACGTGAGTACGCTGGGCAAATTGCAGGTCAGCGGCCCGGACGCTGCCGAGCTACTTGAACGTCTCTATACGGGCCGCTTCAAGAAGCAGGTGGTTGGCCGCTGTCGCTACGGCGTGGCGCTCGACGAGAGCGGGGTTGTGATCGAGGATGGGGTGATTGCGCGGCTAGCTGAGGACCGCTTCTACGCGACTACGACTAGCAGCGGCGCGGCGGCTTTTTACCGCGAGATGCTGCGCTGGGCCGCAATCTGGGGCTTGGACGTGACCTTGAGCAATGTCACGGGTCAACTGGCGGCGTTCAATTTAGCTGGCCCAGAAAGCCGCGACGCGCTGGCGGGGTTGACGGACATCGACTTGCGGTCGGGGCCTTTCTCCTATCTGCGAGTACGCGAGGGCGAGGTAGCCGGAGTCCGGGCAATAATGATGCGGGTGGGTTTTGTCGGCGAACTGGGATACGAAATTCACGTGCCGGCTTGGGAAGGGGAGCACGTGTGGCGGACGCTGGTGGAGGCCGGTGCGCGGCCCTTTGGGGTGGAGGCGCAGCGCCTGTTGCGCTTGGAAAAAGGGCACTTGATCGTCGGCCACGACACGGACGCGCTGACGTATCCCCAAGAGGCGGGGTTGGCGTGGGCCATTGGCAAGAACAAGCGCTTCTTCGTCGGCCAGCGCAGCTTGCGAATCTATGCTGCACGTCCAGTTCGGCGCACGCTTGTCGGCGTGCGGTGGCCCGCTAATTTTGCTGGCAAGCTGCCCGAGGAGTGCAACTTGATCATGCGGAGCGGGTGGATCGCTGGCCGCGTGACCAGCATCGCCCCAGTCTCGACGCTGGGTTATCCGCTGGGCTTGGCCTTTGTCGAAGCGGATATGGCCGCGCCCGGCACGCAGGTGGAAGTGCGCTTGGACGATGGTTCGACGAGTGTGGCGGAGGTGGTAAAGCTACCGTTTTACGATCCCGAGGACGAGCGGCAAAAGCTGTGAGGTTGTCGGGGCGGCGCTAGGAAAGGACTGGTCTTGCTCCGACAAATACCGGCTGTCTATCGCCAGCGCGTAGTGCGCCGCGACCAGACCACGGGCCGAGGTGCTACGGGGCGCGCGCTGCTCACCGGCGGCCTCTTGGCGGCCCTCATTGCCATCGGCGTGCCCTATGGGGGCATGGTGATACAAGGGTCGCGGCTGGGGCTTTCGTCGGCGACGCCAGCGGCGTTTTTCTTGTTATTCGTGCTGCTGTTGACCGTGCAGGTGGCTCTGGGGGCTGTGCGGCGGGAGTGGGCGTTTGGCCGCGGCGAGTTGCTGACGATCTTTGCGATGATGGCAGTGGCCACGGCCATTCCCACGCGCGGCGTAGTGGGGCTGCTGCTGCCGATGATCACCGGCACCTTCTACTACGCTACTCCCGAAAACCAGTGGGCTGAGTTGATCCACCCCCATTTGGCCGACTGGATGGTCGTCGCGGACATAGAGGCTATCCGGGACTTTTACGAGGGCGTGGGGCGCGATGCGCCGATTCCTTGGGACGCTTGGTTGGTGCCCTTGGGGCGCTGGCTGGCGTTCTACGCGGCGTTCTATCTGGTCTTGATATGCCTGATGAATATCCTGCGCCGCCAGTGGGTCGATAATGAGCGGCTGGCCTATCCTTTAGCGCAAGTGCCGCTGGCTATGATCCAAGGCGCGGAGGAAAGCCGGGTCGCGCCCTTTTTCCGCCAGCGCCTCGTTTGGCTGGGCTTGGCCATTCCCTTTGCCCTCGGCAGTTTAGAGGCCCTGCATCACTACTTCCCCGCCATGCCTTCGCCAGTGCTGGATACGCGACTGTCGCTGCTGCGGCAGATCGTCGTCTTGCGCCTCGACATAAACTTTCTGATGCTCGGCTTCGCCTACCTCATCGGCGTCCAGCTTTCCTTTAGTCTTTGGGTTTTCTATCTGCTCCACGCCCTGCAAGAGGGCTTGTTACACAGTCTGCATTTGCAGCATACCGCCGAAGTGGGGACGTGGTCCGATGCGGGGATGGGGCACCAGATGATAGGGGCCTGCGCCGCGCTCGTCGTTTATGGCTTGTGGACGGCCCGCGCCCATCTGGCCGAGGTTGGACGCCGCTTTTTGCGCCCTGGGCAAGACGAAGAGGAAATGGCGTCCTATCGCTTTTCCGTCGTCGGGTTGGTCTTGGGTACGGTGGGCATGGTGCTGTGGCTGTGGCAGAGCGGATTGCCGATGTGGATCGCCGCGTTGGTGGTGGTGGTGGCGCTGGGTCTTTTGATTGCGCTGACGCGCATCATCGCCGAGGCTGGTACTCCCACTATTACTTCGGGCATGATTCCCGCTGGATTTACCGTCAGTGCCGTCGGTGTGCCGGCCTTGGGTGCGCCGGGCATGGTGGCGCTGGGCTATACCTTGGTCTGGGTCGGCGACCTGTTGGTTTTTATGACCGCTCCCTTGGCCAATAGCCTGCGCTTGGGCAGCGAATTAGCGGGGGATCGCCGCCGGTTGCTGTGGGGCTTGGCCGCGGCCATGCTCATCAGCCTTGTGCTATCGACTTGGTACACGCTGCGCTTGGCCTATACGCACGGAGCGGTCAATCTCCACCAGCAGTACTTTTCTACTTTTGCGGCCGAGCCTTCCAAGTTCGCCGCGCAAAAACTACTCCATCCCACCGGCCCGGACGCCATTGGCTGGCTGTGGACCGGCGGTGGTGCTTTGTTGATGAGTGCGCTGATTGGTGCGCGCAACTACTGGGCTTGGTGGCCGCTGCATCCTTTGGGCTTTGCCGCGAGCATGGCCTGGGTCATGAACCATATCTGGTTCTCTATTTTCCTCGCTTGGTTCGTCAAGACCTTGGTGCTCCGCTTTGGGGGCGCGGCTCTTTACCACAAGACCGTGCCCTTCTTCCTAGGCATAGCTCTCGGCCAAGTCGTCACTGCGGGGATCTGGCTCATCGTCGATGGGTTCACGGGGACGGTGGGCAACCGCCTGCCGGTGTATTAATTTTTGTTATTATTGGACATCTATATCAATGATCCGCAGTTTCAAAGATCGAAAGCCCCAGCGTTTCTTTGAGGGCCATCACGTTGCAGAGTTCCAAGGATTCGCGAACCAAGCTACGCGCCGTCTCGCGTATCTGGACAGCGCAGAGTCCCTTCAGGATCTGGCTAACTTGCCGAGCAATCGCCTAGAGGCGTTGCGAGGAAATCGAGCCGGCTGGCACAGTATTCGGATCAATCGGCAATGGCGAATATGCTTCCGCTGGCAGGACAGTGAGCCTTTTGACGTAGAGATAGTGGACTATCACTAACAGGGGGTAAGGACATGAGCGTAAAAAACGGTATGCGACCGGTCCATCCGGGCGAGATATTGCGCGAGGAGCTTGAGACGCTCGGCCTGTCGTCTAACGAGTTGGGTAAGGCGCTAGATGTGTCGCCGGACTGCATGACTGCGATTCTCAACGGTCAGCGTGATGTAACCGCCGACATTGCGCTTAGGCTAGCGCGCTATTTTGGGACAACGCCACAGGTCTGGTTGAATCTACAGAAGACCTATGAGTTGCGCCGAGCCGAGATCGAGGTGGGCCAGAGCATCGCCGAGCGTGTGAAACCTCGGCGGGCAATGGCTTAGAGGATACGAAACACAATGACGACAACGCGACAGGCAACTTCTAACACAGAGGGAAACGGGGCGACCACTGGCTATGAGGCCGAGCTGTGGCAGATGGCAGATGCCCTGCGGGGCAGCATGGACGCTGCCGAGTACAAGCACGTCGTCCTCGGCCTGATCTTCCTCAAGTACATCTCCGACGCCTTTGAGGAAGCATACACCCGGCTGGAGGCGGAGCGGAGCGCAGGGGCTGATCCCGAAGACCCGGACGAGTACCGCGCCGAGAACATCTTCTGGGTGCCTGTGGAGGCCCGCTGGTCTTGTCTCAAGGAGCAGGCGCGGCAGCCCTCCATCGGCCAAGTCGTGGACGAGGCCATGGCCGGTATCGAGCGAGATAACCTCGCCCTCAAGGATGTGCTTCCCAAGGACTACGCCCGGCCCATTTTGGACAAGCAGCGGCTTGGACAACTCATAGACCTTGTGAGCAATATCACCGTCGGCGACGCCGAGGCCCGCTCCAAGGATGTGTTAGGCCGCGTCTATGAGTATTTCCTTTCTCAGTTTGCCAGCGCCGAAGGCAAGCGCGGTGGTGAGTTTTATACTCCGCGCAGCGTGGTCAAGCTCCTCGTCGAGATGCTGGAGCCGTACCAGGGCCGGGTCTATGATCCTTGTTGCGGCTCTTCGGGTATGTTCGTCCAGTCGGTGGAATTCATCGACGCCCACGCCTCGGGCAATGGCAACGGCAATAGCGGACGCTCTGACATCTCTATCTATGGTCAGGAGTCCAATTACACTACGTGGCGGCTGGCTAAGATGAATTTGGCGATCCGGGGCATTGAGGGCCAGATCGCCCACGGCGATAGCTTCCACAACGACCGCCATCCCGACTTGAAGGCCGACTTCATCCTCGCCAATCCGCCGTTCAACATCTCCGATTGGGGTGGCGAGCGGCTGCAAGAGGACCAGCGCTGGCAGTTCGGGGCACCGCCGAAGGGCAACGCCAACTTTGCTTGGGTGCAGCATATCGTCCACCACCTTGCGCCCTCTGGCGCGGCGGGCTTTGTGTTGGCTAATGGCTCTATGTCGTCCAACCAGTCGAGAGAGGGAGACATTAGAAAGAGTCTGATAGAAGCCAACTTAGTAGATTGCATGGTCGCGCTACCCGGCCAGCTTTTCTACTCGACCCAGATACCGGCCTGCCTCTGGTTCCTGTCGCGCAATCGGCGCAATGGTAAACACCGAGACCGCCGGGGCGAGATTCTGTTTATCGACGCGAGGAAGCTGGGGTTTATGGTGGATCGCACCCACCGCGATTTTGCACCAGAGGACATCGACCGCATTGCCCGTGCGTATCACGCTTGGCGAGGCGAGGAGGGGGCAGGCGACTACGAAGATGTTCCCGGTTTTTGCAAGAGTGCCTCGCTGGAAGAGGTCTGCAAGCACGGGTATGTGCTCACGCCGGGGCGTTACGTTGGTGCCGAGGTTCAGGAGGACGATGGGGAGCCTTTTGCGGAGAAGATGCAGCGGCTGACGGCGCAGTGGCGGGAGCAGCAGGCCGAGGGGCAAAGGCTGGACGCGGCTATTGCGACGAACTTGGAGAAGCTGGGGTTTGGAGAAAGATGATGCGTATGAACACAGAAGACATCAAACGCCAATTGGATTTAGGGGAGGATAGCTACTGGGAGTTCAAGCAGGTTGAGTTCCGCGCCGACCGTCCGACGGCACCCAAACGAGACGATTTGGCAGATGAAATAGCGGCTTTTGCCAATGCCAGCGGCGGTGTGTTGCTCTGTGGTGTCACCGATGACGGTGCAGTACAGGGCATGTCGCGTGAACAAATGGACGCTTTGGAACGCATGGTCGTCGAGTTGTGTTCTCACTCGATCAGGCCACCGCTCTTCGACGTAACCATTACTCGCCACGAACTCGACGACAAAGCACTGTTGGCCGTTTCAGTAGCCAAAGGCACCGCCCAGCACGACAGCCCGGGGGGTAGCTTCCGGCGCGTCGGTAGTTCCAAACGACAGATGGCCAGCGACGAGCGAATGCGCTTGGCTCAACAGCGCGGTCAGGCGCGTTATCGCTGGTTCGATGAGCAGCCCGTGCCGGATACCGGATACCGCACGCTGGAGGAGACACTTTGGAAACCGCTGCTCAGTGTGGGCGGACGGGCCGATCCCGAAACGGCGCTGGAAAAACTCGCACTGTTGGGTAGGGATGAGGACGGCGTAATGCGAGCCACGGTGGCGGGGATTCTCCTGTGTACTCACACGCCAGAGGAGTGGCTTCCCAGCGCTTGCATTACCGCGACCCACTATCGCGGCGAGGACCGGGCGTCCGGCCAACTCGATACGCGGGTCATCACGGGGCCGATCAACCAGCAGGTGGCGGACGCCATGGCCTTTGTGATGCGCAACATGCGCGTTGGGGCGTACAAGAAACCCGCCCGCCTAGATCTTCCACAGTACAGTGCCGAAGCACTTTTCGAGGCGATGGTGAATGCCGTCGCC
>JAJDYK010000181.1 GCA_022825185.1 Candidatus Latescibacterota bacterium
TCTGGCACCCGATATTTCATACGCCCGGGGGAAGCGCTGCTTTCTCAAGCCTCCGCCTTCGTCCAGTCCGGTAGCTGGAGGATAGAATACCACGCGGTTTATGGGAATGGGAAACGCAAAGTCAAACGTATATATATCTTCCCGACGCCCCCCACCCACTACAGACCAGCGCAGCTTGGTCACCGTAGCGAGATCGCCGTCGATGACCTGAAAGGGGGCCGTGTGGTACAGAGGTAGAATGCTGGTCCAGAAACGAGGCGTTACTCCCAACTCAAAATCGTCCCTTTTGGGTTGCTTACCTAGCTGCCAAGTGCTACCCAGAATCGTGGTGTATTCGCCGCTTTCCGTGCGGGGGCCGGCGATGATATTCTGCTGCGGCAAGAGTTCAAGGGGCTGTAGGGCACCATCGACTGGGACCGTCTCCAAGCCTACTACTCGCTCACCTAGTTCATTCCATGGGACCCCGTCCTGTCCGAGGACCAAAGTGTGGATCTCGGCCCGCAGCGACTCGATGCCGCTCAACAACACCGCAGCAACGGCAATGAAAGTAATTTTCATTCGTCCAAACTCTGGGTTGCAATCCCCGTATCGGTAGGGGGCGGTTTGCAAACCACCCCCTACCGATACGGCGCATAGGCGACAGAATATACGGCAGAACAACGGCGCTATAAACCCCTCGCGATCGCGGGAAACCGCTTGTCACGGTTGATGTCCTGCCCTAGAATTAAAATCTACTCACCCTCGACACAGACTAGCGAAAAGATGACCAACGCCACGCACGCCCTACTACTTCCCAACCAAGTTGACGAGGCCCTCGCCGCGCACTTTGCCGCACTCGGCGTCGGCACAATCGCCGCCTACAAGCTCTGGTGCCACCGGCACGGCCTGAGCACGGCGCTGGACAAGACGCCGCAAGAGCGGTCTGAGGAACAAGCGCTTTTTGCCTCATTGCAGCCCTCGATAGATCCAGCAGCCAGCAAAGAGCACGATCCGCGCCGTGCCGAGCTGATCGGCCGGCTTTTCAACGGCGAGCTAGAGGACGAAAAACTCAACGACCTGCTCTCGCGGCTGCGCGTCGAACGCAATGCCCTGGCCGACAATCCAGCCGCCCAAAAGGCCCTCGGACAGCTAGTACTGCACGTCGAAAAATACGGCCACTTGCTGCGGCCCATGCCAGTGCTCAAGCGCCTCGGTGCCAACCGCGCTAACACCTACATCGCCGCCTTGGGACAACTAGCGCGTCACCATCGCGACTGGCTGCGTCCGGTGGAGGCGTGGCGGCCCGACACGGCCAAGGAGCGGCCGCAGTTTCAGTCGCTGGCACGACACCTGCTCGCCCGCTACGATGTCCCCGCTCCCATGGATACCGCTTGGCTCCAAGGGCATACTGCGGAAGCCTATCAACAGCAGGAGTGGTTCAAGCACGTAGCCGGCGGCCAAAATCTGCGTACTGCGGGTGTGCCGATGAAGGTCACCAAGCGCATGGCGCATATCTTCATGCAGATGAAGCATCCGCATCATACCCTGCTTCAAGCACTGCGCATCGCCCAAGTGGAGGCGCTCGGCGGCGACTCCCACGCCTCTTGGTACGTAGCCGCCACGCCGCTGGGCGACTCGTTGGAAAACGAGGACTTCTGGATCTCGGTCGTCCACTTCTACGTCAACAACTACCCCATGCTGCACCGCACCTACTTCCTGCCGGTCTATGACTACATCCGCCACCAGAAATACCTGCCCCAGCAGATCACCCAGCCCGACGGCACCCAAATCGAAGAGCCACCACCACAACCCAACTTCTGCATGAAGGGCCGCAGCGCCGCCAAGCTGCTCAACCAAGTAGATGAGTGGCACGAGACGCTGTCGGGCGCAGAAGACGTACCGCTCAAGACGTGGGCGGCTACGGGTTTGGCTGATTTCCGCCTCGAAGAATACGACGCGCAACTCAAGTGCAACCTCGTCTGGACCATCTACGAACTCTGCACCTCGCAGCAACTCCAGGCCGAGGGCCGCATCATGGGCCACTGCGTCTTTTCCTACACCGAGCGCTGTCTTGCTGGCGACACCTCAATCTGGTCGCTGCGGGCGCTCAACGCCGACTCTGAGGAGGCCCTCGAAAAGCGCGTCCTCACCATCGCCGTTGACAACCGCCAGCGGGCCGTCACCCAAGCCCGAGGCAAGTTCAACATGGCGCTCAATCAGCGAGAGCGGCTGGAGAAAAGACGCCGGGCAGGGTCCTTATACGTGCATTTGTTGCGCGAGTCGGCGCGGATTTTGCGCTTGTGGAGCGATAAGGCGGGGTTGGTTCAGAAGGGTACGTAACTAATTTATCGCGCATGACTTTCGCCAGTCTTAGATTCGCGCTGCTGGCCAGCCTGTTCTCGGTCCAAGCGCTTTTTGCCCAAGAAGGCGAGGGCTACCGCTTGTTGTCCAACCAAGTGCGCGTCGATAGACCCGCGCATTGGCAGGCTTGGGCTGCACCTACCGGAGTACAGGTGGTGCGCACCGACGGCGTGGTTGAACCGCGCTTTTTGCCCCGTGTGATCGAAGTGGCACACGACGCGCCCAACTTTATCTACGTCAGCACCTTCGCTTCTGAAGACACTTTGCAAGGCGGCATCCGCGCCGTAGGCTCTGGTCGGGACAGTGCCCCTTTTGTTTTAGACGGCAATCCCAATACCTACTGGGAGCCGCAGCGTACCAACTCGCTAGATCATTGGTTTTTGGAAATTGACCTCGGTCGTGCGGTGATCGCCCACCGCGTAGTACTGCGCTTTGTCGCCGCCGGGCAGGGCGACCCTTTTTTGAAGTTCAGGGTAACCGCTTCGGACGGGCTGCGCTGGGGGCAAGGCCGCGACCAGCGGCGGCGATTCTTCCGCGTCGGCTTGGAGACTAAACCCAACAAAGACCAGCGCGAATACGCCTTCGACATCGCGCCCGAGCGTCAAGTGCCCGCAGGTGTCGAGGGTGAGATCGTGCAGTTTTTGCGCATCGACGTGCTCGACACCGATGGACCGCGAGCCGAAGCAGTCAGCGCCGAAACCTACGCATTCTTGGCGGCAGAAGATCGGGGTGCTATCGACTATTTTCGCGTCACCGCCGCGGGCCGCGAGATTCTCGTCGCCGAGCGCGATTACTTCGACCTGCCTAGTGACGAGCGCGGTCCGGTGCGCTACTATCGCCACGAGCGACCCCGCCTCGCCGAGGTCGAGGTCTATTCGCTGGGTCAGAACGTGGTGCAGCTAACCCAGAGCGAGATTGAGCGCGGCGCTGACGAGCGCGGCTTTGATTTCCTGTTCCGCCGCATCTTCTCCGACGGGCTATACAGCTCGGGCTTCAACGTGCCTATCTACGATCCGGTGGCCAACGAAGGACAACTCAAAATTGATCTCGGTGCCAAGTACTGGCTCGATCGCATCAAGTTGCTCGCACCAGCTAATGAGATGCCGCCGCTAGCGTATCAACTGCGGCTGTCGGACGGAGCGCTCAGCCCCAACGGCGAGCGGGTCTGGACCACCTTTGGCGAGCGGCGCAATCTCAGCGGCTACCAGCACTTGGAGGAAACCTTCCCCCTGCAGGAGGTGCGCTTTATCGAAGTACGCCATCTCGAATACAACCCCAATGAACAGGTCGAAGGTTATCTGAGTGAAATACACGCCTATGGCGAGGGCTTTGTCTCTGAAGTCGAGATGACCTCGCCCTTTATCCCGCTCGATCGGCCGCGGCTGTTTTCAGTGGTCGAGTGGGCAGGAGAACAACCGCCGGGCACCCGGATTGAGATCCGCACCCGCTCCGGCGAGGAAATCGTCGAAGTCCCCCACTACTATGCCACCACAGGCCGCGAAATATCCAAGGAAATGTGGGAAGTGCTACCCGAAAACCGCCGACCGCCGGTGGTCATCGAGCAGGTCGCCGGGCCGAGTTGGAGCAATTGGAGCGAGGTGTACGAGGCTTCGGGCATCCCCTTTAAGTCGCCGAGTCCTCGGGCCTTTATACAAGTGCAAGTCAGGCTGCGCTCCCGCGAGCCGCTTCGCGCGGCGAGGGTCCGCGATTTGCGGCTGCGCTTTGAGCCGCCGCTGGTAGATAAAATGGTGGGCGAGATCTGGCCCGTGTGGCAGGTCGAGCCGGGAGTGGAACAGGACTTTGTGCTCTACCTGCGGCCCGAATTCGCCGCTGGCAATCCGGGCTTCGACCGGCTGCGGCTGGGCTCGTCCTCAGCAGCACCAATCGAGTTGCTCTCGGTGCGCTCGGGCGGGGATACTGAGTTGCGCGTCGGGGCCGGGCGGCAGTTGTGGCCGGGCGCGTTGGTTTTGGAACAGAGCACAGAAGGCGCAGTCGAGTTGGTCTTTCCCGAGCCGGTCTTTCGCGGTAGTCCCATCTACGAGATCAGATTCCGCACCAAGGTCTTCTTGCAAAGCACGACCTTTACCACCGAGCTAGAGCAGACGAGCCAACCGGGCCGAGTGCAGTTGGTCAGCGACGGCGACGCCTCAAGCCTCGTTTCCAGCCAATCGCTGGTGGTGGTTTCAGATCTAGCGCAAGCCCGGCTGCTAAAAGACGTAGCTGTGGTGCCCAAGGTTTTTACCCCCAACGGCGACGGCATCAACGACCAGACGGATGTTAAACTAGCGATTTTTCACTTGGAAGGAGCCAAGCAACTGCGGGTGGATATCTACGACCTGTCGGGGCGCAGAGTGCGCGATCTGTCGAAAATCACCGAGCATCCTAGTGGCGAACGGCGCATCGCGTGGGACGGGCGCGACGAAGCCGGCATAGTGGTGCCGCCGGGGATATACCTAGTGAGGGTTGGTTTTGCCACCGACAGCGATGCGGACGGGACATACGCTTCGAGATTGGTACACGTGGCCTACTAATGCGGCGGGCGGCGGCTATCCTCCTGCTCTGGGCGTCTGTCGCCGAAAGCGACGACCTCCTGCACTGGGGCATTGGTAGGGCCTATACCCACGGCGAGACCTTTGAGATGGACTATGTCTCACCAGCACTCCACAAGTGGTACGGCCCGCGCTACTTGCCCGAAACCTATATGACACCCTGGTACGACCAAAGAAGCAACTTTGCCCGCGACACCTACCAGCGCTATCTCAGCCTGATCCTCGAAGGCGACGAGACCTACGACACCTTCGGCACACCCCTCGGCCGCGGCTGGCTAGTGTACAACTGGCAACAGGATCAGCCCGGCGCGCGCGGTAGCTTCATCGACAAGCGCGGCGGCGGCCTGTCCTCGCTCGACCTGATGGCCAATCAGCGGCCGGCCTACCGCGACTTCTTCAACCGCTTAGTCATCGCTTCGGACCAGCGCGGCGCATCGTCGTACCGGCTGATGATCGGCGACGAGATCGCCACCCGCTTTACGCCGCTGACGTTCAACAAGCCGCGCTTCAATGGCGTGCGCCTCGACTACGCTGCCGATCGCTACAAAGCGAGCTTGCTCTTGTCACGACCGAGCAATCCCGACGAGGAGGAACAGACCAACTCGACCACCGTAATGGGTAGCCACCTCGAATATCAGGCTGGGAGCGGAGGGAACTTTGGGTTGACCTACGTCAATGCGCACAACGTGCTGACGCAGGTAGAATTCGACGAAGGCAACCCACTGCACGGGATTCTGACCTCGCTGGAAAACCAGCCGTTGGACAAGCTGTGGGTCAGGATCAGGGACGATTCGCCCGGTCGTGGCAGCGTCGGCGCGGTACTCGCGGGTTTTGACATCGTCATGGTCGATACCAGTGGTCGCCAGTTGAGGGGGCGCGATATTAGTTTCCTGCCACGGCGCGAGGGCGGCGTCGAAGAAGGAGGCCGGCTGTTTGCCCGCGACGACGAGAGCATCCTGCTCGAATACGATATGGGTAGCCTCGACTTTGACGATGTGCAGTCGGGCGACCTGCGTGCGGTGCAAGTCGAACTCTCGCTGGCCAATGACTATAGAGTAGAAGTTGCCTCGGACTTGCAAACGGATGGTCAGCGGCGCAATGCAGAGATCGTCTTTTTGCCCGTCGCTAGGGCCGCAGGTAACGTCCAAGACAACAGCAACACCAAGGTGGTGCAGCTCGATTATGGCCTACCGACCGCCAGCGAACTGATCGGCGTCAACTGGAATCTAAACGATTGGCAGGGCTTCTCGCTTTTGGGCGAGTTGGTGCTCAACCGCCGCTTTTCGCGCTACCCCAATCCCCACATCTCGGCGCACCACGAGATCGTCGCCAGTGCCCCCGCTGGCTATCTCAACGTCGCCTATCGCAGGGGTGCTTGGACGCTTTTCGGCGAGAGCTTTTCCATCGCGGACGATTACAGTACCCGCTACTGGCTCACCGACCGCAACGGTCGGATCGCGTTCAAAAATCCAGTGCCGCAGGTCTATGAGTTCGTCGATGACGACGACGACCTCAACGGCCTGACCGAATGGGAGCGGCCCTTTTTCGTGCGCTGGGGCGGGATTACCGAGGCAGTAACGGTCTCATCGAGCAGCATCCGCTCGAACCAGCGCGAAGTGGCTTGGCCGGGTCTAGACGAGAACGGCGACTTCATCAATGACCACAACCAAAACAGAAACCTCTATCCCGACTACGAAGAGCCTTTCCTGCGCTATCGCGCCGACCGCCCTGAGTTTCTCTTCGGCCTCGATATGAACCACAACGGCGTCATCGACCGCTTTGAAAACGACCTCGTGCCCGATTACCCCTACAAGCGCGACCACTGGGGATTCAACGCCTACCTCAAGGTCGAGGTGGTGCCCGCGCTGGAGATAAGCGTCGGGCGACAGGACATGCGGCTGGTCGCTGGCGACGGACGGACTCGCGCTTGGTATGCGCTAGGCACTTGGCGCTATCGCTTCGCCGGGGGTAGCCAGCTCCGGCTCTTTGATTTCACCGCCCGAGTGCGCGACGAAATCCCCGACGATTTGCGGCAGTGGTTCCAGCCGTTGGGAGAACCGGGGCGAATGATCGACCGAATCGACTTTTTGCCGGGACGAAACGCTTGGAAAAACTCGCTGTACTTCGACTTGGACCAACGCTTGGGGGCGCAGCTAAGACTCTTGCATCGCGTCAAATGGGATTGGATCGAGCAGCAGGACCCGGCCGACGCGGTGCGATTCCGCGAGGGCCGCAAGACCAGCGGCTTCTTCGGCGCGATCAATAAGGCGGAGTGGAGCATCCCAGTGGGCCTAGGCGTATTGGAGCCTCGTTTCAAAAGCGAGTTTCGCCACGAGCGGCCCTTTAGCACGCGCCGCTTGGAATCCACGAGCTTGGAGGAGACCTTCTTCCTAATATGGACGCAGCCGCTTTTGGCCGAGGCGGTGGGCATCAGCTACTTCCCTCGTTACGGTCGCCAACTCTTCAATACTGAATTGCAGGTGGGACTGGAAGTGGGCCGATTGTGGCTTTTGGCGGGGCAACGCGAGGAAGTAGATGCCGACTTCTTCGGCTGGACAGCGGTCGCCCAACTCACAAACCGCACGGCCTATCAGGGGTATCAGCTAGTGACTACCACCGGCGTGCAGTTCCAACAGCGACGTTTTGCCGGGCGGGCACCGCAGGAAGCGAGTTTGGTCTTTATGACGTTGTACGCAGGGTTGAGTCAATGAGTGGTTGGCTGGCAATCGCGGTGCTCGTGCTGTCAAGCAGCCTCTTCGGCCAACCAGCGCAGACCTACGTGCTCGGCGCTGGGGGCACCTCCGCTTGGCAAGTCGGCGGCGATGGCCTCAAACCCGAACACATAATCAACGCCCAACTCGGCCAGATCGAACTGACTAACACACCTGGGGCGACCATCGACTTTTCCTACCGGCCGGGCTGGATCGGACCGCTGCATTTTGCCGAGGAGATCAACATTGCCGCGCGAGTCCTATCGTTCGGTTCGATTCAAGCGCCCAACGCTGGCCGCGGCCACGAGCGCCAGCTCATAGGTACGGTCAACGGCGATCACGCAGTGGCCTTCGAGCGCAAACCAACGGTCTTTGAACCACGAGTGGCAACGAGGGGCATTTGGGTGATCCTCGACTTCGGGGTGCCGGTGGGAGTACGGCGGGTGCAGTTCTATCCGCGCAACACCGTGGTGGCGACGCCGGCGACGCCGTTCCACAATGATTTTCTGCGTGGCTACGAGCTATGGCTTAACCAGTTTTCATCCGGCCAGCCCGACGTGCTGATTCAGCGCGAGGCGCAAAACGAAGAGCCGGTCGTCAATGTGGCTGTTCCACCACAATATGCGCGCTTCGTCAAGATCAAATCGCTGGCCGATGTGCCCTTTGAAATTGACGAGGTCGAAGTCTATGGCACGGGCTTTCTGCAGCAGGGCCTCTATCTGTCCAATATCATTGACTTAGGCGACCGGGCCACAATAGGCTTTGTCGAGTGGATTGAAGACATCGTTGGCCAGGCGGATTTTTCGGACCTAGACGTACGGGTGCGGACAGGTACCGACCCCACGCCGCTGGTCTATCGCGAATGGTTTTTCGACGCCGACAGCGTTCGCGCGCTCCGCGAGGTCAGCCGCGAAAGATATGTCGATTCGCTATTGCCGGCCGATCGCGGCGGCATCCGCAGCGATACCGAGCACTGGAGCCCGTGGTTTGCGGTGCGGATAGACGAGCTGGTGAGGGCACCGACTCCCCGCCGCTATATCCAGTTCCGCTTCGAGTTTGCGGCGGGTCTCTTCGAGGCACGCCAAGTAGATGAACTGCGCTTTGACTACTTACAGCCGCCGCTGGCAGACTCGCTGCACGCCGAGGTTTTTCCACGGCTGGCCGAGGCGGAAAAGCCGGCGACCTTTCGCTACGCGGTGCGACTGCGCTCCACCGGAGAAGTGCGTGGTTTTGATCGCTTGGAAATTGACGCCAATGTACCAATCACAGCGGTGCGCGAGGTAACACTCGATGGGCAGCCGCTCGACTTTGCAGTGGATTTTATCCGCGACGACAGCTTCGGTCTCAGTTTTCCCCTTATCCGCCACGACGGGGCCGTGCTGGAATTCACGTTCGACCTGCCGATTTTTCGCTTTGGCACCACTTTTTCGGGCCGTGTTTACAACAGCCGTACGGGTTCGGTGCCGCAGCGGTTGGTGCCGGGCGAGGCAACGGATTTCGGGCCGGGAGATTTTCCCGAGCTATCAAACCTCTCGGTGGCGATCCCCAAGGCGCAGATCGGCAAGTTAGTCGGCGAGATCGCGTTCGAGTCGCGCATTTTTACGCCCAACGGCGATGGGATAAACGATCATCTCAACGTGTTTTTCAACGTGTTGCAGCTAACGCGACCCGCGCCGGTGCGCTTGGACTTGTTCGATCTAGCGGGGCGGCTGGTGCATGAGCTGTTTAGCGCGGAGCGGGGGATCGGGCCGGTGGCGGTGCAGTGGGATGGACGGCGAGCGGATGAAAGTACGGTGTTGCCAGGAACGTATATTTGGGTGTTGCGGGTGCAGTCAGACGCGTTTGCGGAAGTGCACACTGGGACGGTGGGGGTGGCGTATTGATCGGGAAAAGAAGGTATCAATCGCTATGGGTACTGCTGTTCCTGCCCCTACTCTCGCTGCCCCTCGCCGCCCAAGACTACGGTGCCCGCCTCGGCACCATCAAGCGCGGTGGCAAGGTCTCTTTTGAACCGCGCGGGCCTGGCGTGCTCTTCGACGCGCTCGATCCGGCCGTGCGCAAGTGGTATATCCCGCAGGAGCTCTACGCCGAATACCGCTGGAAGCAGTGGGAGTATTCCAACTACGCGCGAGACCTGTACCAGCGCTACGTCTCCACCTCGCTCGAAGGCAGCTATATCTACGACGTGTACGGCAACTATCTGACCCGAGGCTGGCTGATCTTCGACTGGCGGCAGCAAAACCCCCAGCCTTTTGGTTCGGTGCTAGCGCAAGACGGGCGCTTCGCCGGTTGGTTCAACCAACTCCTGATCGCCTCCGACCACAAAGGGCAGTACCACTACGCCATCACCATCGGCAGCCAGATTCGCACCACCCTGACGCCGATGACTTTTTCCAAACCGCGTTTCAACGGCATCCAATGGGACCTGCTCTCCGACAAATACGCGCTCACCATGCTGCTGTCGCGGCTCAACAACCTGAGCGACGAAACCGGTTCGCAGCGAGGCATCTCCGAGAAGACGGACAACACCAGCTTGCTCGGCAGCCGGTTGGAGGTGCAGGTCGGCGACTTCGTCAAGATCGGTGGAACCTATCTGAACGCGCACCACGCCCAGACTCAGACCGAGGTATTCAATGGCAATATCCTCAAGGGCAACCTCACCGGCGTGCAAAACTTGACCAACGTCAGCTTTGTCGAAGTAATAATCAAGGACGATTCGCCTGAAGATGGCGAAGCGGGCGGCGCGCTCTTTGCGCAGGACATCGTCATCTGGGATATAGCGGGCAATCGCACGCGCGGCTCAGAGATTGGCTTCCGGCCACTAGTGGAGGGTGGGTTCCAGCAGCGAGGTTTTCTCGCCGCCGACGGGCGCGAAGAGATCCGCCTGCGCTACGATTTCCAAGACCGCTCCTACACCGGGCCGCCCCCCAGTGAGATCCAGCGAGTACAAGTCGAGCTAGTGCTGGCCAACGACTATTTGGTCGAGATGGCCTCTGATCGCCAGACCGACTTCCGGGAACAGGTTGTAACCCTGCCGGTAGCGCGGGCAGCGGGCAACGTCAAGGACTCGTCCAACCAGCGAGTGTTGGCCCTTGATTACGGATTACCCACCGCTAATCAGATCGCCGGTTTCACCTTTGAGTTCACAGATTTAGAGGGCTTCAACACCTACTTTGAAATCGCCGCCAACCAGCAGTATCGGCAATACCCCAACCCCAATCTCGCAAAGCACCACGTCGCCAGCCGTGAGGCTGAGGCCTGGATGCTCAACGTCTCTAAAACCGACTATCCCTACTTCGCGCTGTTGGAGGCCTTCGACATCGCCCCCAATTACCAGACCGGGTTTCAGGTCGTCGATCGCAATGGCATCGTCGATTACGCCAACCCGTTGCGCTTTTTTGAATTCGTCGAAGACAACGACGACCAAGACCGCTTCCCCGACTGGGCCCGGCAGGGATCGCCGAGGGACCGCCAAGTCTTCCCCGGCTGGGACGAGAACAACGATCTGATTTCCGACTTCAACCAAAACGACACTCCTTCAAGCCCCAACCGAGTGCCCGACTACGAAGAGCCTTTCCTGCGCTTCCACACCGACCGACCGGAGTTCCTCTACGGCATTGACCAAAACCACAACGGCTGGATCGACCGCTTTGAAAACGACGAAGAGGCCGATCTGCCCTACCAGCGCGACCGCAAGGGCTACAATCTGTACGTCGGGGCCTTTCTGCACCCCGACCTGCGAATGACCGCGGGCCGCCAGCGGATCGCGCAACACTCCGACCACCGCCACGCCCACGCCGATTACCTGATGCTGGCCGGAGACCACTACTTCACCGGCTGGGGACGGGCGCGAGTTTTTCAGGACCTGCGCCGCGTCGAAGACGATATCTTCGATCACCTCGTGCAGTGGACCCAACTGCCCAACACCCGAGGCGAACTGGTGCCAACCCCAGACGTGCTGCCAGCGCAGAACACCGTGGTCAATACCACTTGGCTAGGTTTTGACTTCGACCGCTGGCCCGGTTTTAAGTTCGTCAACATGTTCAAGCGTCAGCACTACCACCAACGCGACCCGCTGACCGAGCTGTTGCTGCGCGGTCAGCGCGAGGACGGCTCGTTCCTCGGCCTGATCAACAAGGCTGAGTACCGGCTACAACTCGGTAAGCTGACCCTGACCCCGGCTGGCAAAAGCGAGTTCCGCCGCGAAATTCCGGTGCTCCGCAGCCAGCCCGAGCGCAAGGAGTGGAGCCAACTCCTGCTCGCCGTCGGGCGCATATCCGTCTTGCGCAGCAGCTACCTAGAGGCTGGGATCGAGTACCACAACTTCCGGCAGTTGCGCGATCCAACGCCGCCGGGGGCTGAAGACAGCTTCTGGGAGACGACGACGGTCGCCCAGTTGACCAATATCTCCGACTATCAGGGCTACAAGCTGACGACAGTGCTGGGGTTCGACATAACCCGGCGCTACCAAGAGGTCGAGGGGACGCGGACGCGGACTAGGGGGTTCCTCACCGTGTACGCGGGAGTCGAGCAATGAGATGCGCACTCTGGGCGGCGCTTTTGTGGCTGGGTTGCAGCAGCGAACGCCCGCCCCTCCAACCCCCAATCTCAGACGAAGAGCCGGTCTTTGACCACAGCACCTTCGCGGACGCAAGGTTGGAACGAGCGGTGCGGCAGGTGCTACGACAACCGCAAGGAGCCTTGGACGGCAAGGAGCTAGCTGAGCTGCAAACCCTAGACGCGGGCGGCTATGGGATCGCCCATATAGAGGGCATCGAGCGGCTGAGCGGCTTGGATACCTTGATGCTGGGCGACAATGCCGTAGTGGATATTGGTCCGATCGCCGGATTGACCCGACTGCAAGTGCTCGACCTGTCCAACAACGAAATCGCCGACCTTGTGCCGCTGGCCAACCTCCTACTGCTAGAAGCCTTGAATCTCGACGGCAACCAAGTAGAAAACCTCGCGCCGCTATCACAACTGACGCGGTTGAACTTGCTCAACCTCAACGGCAACCAAGTCCGCGACGTTTCGGTGCTTGCGCGGCTTCGGCGCTTGCGCAGCATTGAGCTGTCGGGCAACCCGCTCGACTTCGACCAAGTACAAGACCTGCGGAAGCAGGGGATGGAGGTGACCTTTTTCCTACCGAGTATCTCCTTCCAAGATGCTTACCTAGAGCAAGCAGTGCGCATTGCGGCTAGGAAGTCAACCGAGGAATTGACGTTGGCGGATTTGCGCTCCATCACCCGTCTGCGGCTCAACAGCTCGGTCAAGTCGCTGGCGGGTATTGAGCAGCTAACCAACTTAGAAAGCCTGAGCTTTAGCGGCTCTGTCCGCCAAGGCGAATTGGAGAGCCTGTCGCCGCTAGCGAATCTTCGCCGACTGCATACCCTCCAACTGACGACGGCCAAGATCGAGGATATTCGCGCCCTAGCCCGCCTGACGAGCCTAGAGAGACTCAACCTCAATAACAATGCCATTGTGGATATTGCGCCGCTGGTCGGCTTGGTCAATCTCCGCGAATTGTGGCTCGAGATAAACCAGATACAAGACCTCGCGTCACTGGAAAAGCTCCATCGGCTAGAGATACTCCATCTCGCGGAAAACGCCATCGCGGACCTTGCGCCATTGGCGGCGCTAGAGCGGCTGGCAAAGCTGCGCTTTTCGCACAATCGAGTGACGGATATTTCGCCGCTGGCCGAACTGTACGCCCTAGAACATCTCGAATTTGCCAACAACTCTGTCGCCGAGATTTTGCCTTTAGGCGGGTTGCATTCCCTCGAAGACTTGGACTTTACCGCCAACTTGGTCGGCGATCTCAGTCCGCTGGCCGACAAGCCGTACCTAACGGCGCTGTTCTTTGGCCAGAATTTAGTGGAAGAGCTCTCGCCGCTGGCCGGTCTCCCCGAACTCAGACGCCTGCGCCTGCCGGACAATCAGGTAGTGGATATCGCTGCATTGCTAACGCTGGACAAGCTGCTCTCGGCCGACCTGCGGGGCAATCCGCTCAGTGCGGCTAGCATCGATCTAATCCCTACCATCGAAGGCAGGAGGATCACCTTCTGATGCGATTGCTCCTCTGCATCTGGCTGATTGCGTTGAGCACGAGTCCGGCTTGGCCGCAGTTGGAACTGGCAGTGGGCCGGGGTGGGCATTCCTATCTAGCCATCCAAGACTCAGTCGCCTTCGTCAATAGGACCCCTGATTCGCTGTGGACGTGGCCGGTGACGCCGGGCGAGAATCTAGTGGCCAACGCCCTTGCGCGGGGCGGGCAGATTTTGGTCTCGGTCACAGAGCCTGCCCTAGGTTCTTTGGCGGAGACGATTGAGTGGCCGGTGTTCCGCCGCGACATCACTGCGGTACAGGCCATTGCCGATGGCGACCCGACGACGGCTTTTGACCCCGATGAGTTTGGCTTGAATCGCCAAGCGTCCATTTACATCGACTTGGGCGGGGCCTATACCATCGTGCGGACCAGAGCGTTCCCGCGCCTCGACGCCGAGCACATCGGCAACTTTCCGCAGGCTTTTGACTTGGGGCTGGGCGACTACCTACAGCCCGTTTACTCACTGAATCGCCTGTTGACTGCTAGCGACAATCCCACCCAAGATGATTCCGGCGGCACAGTCAACTTCCAACGCTATGTCTTCTTTGGCCCCACCCGGCCCAACATTCGCGCGATCATCGAGTGGCCGGGCATCCGCGCGGTCAGCGGCCAGCGCCAAGCGCGCTACGTGCGTTTCCAGCCCTTGGGCAACGCGCCTTGGGAACTGGCCGAGTTGGAGCTGTACACAGACGGCACGACGCTGCCGGGGTTTTTTCGCTCAGTGCCGCTTTTGGCCACCACTGGAACGCCGGTGTGGGGGCGGCTGCGCCACGAGGGCGGCGCGCCGCTGGAGGAATTGCCCATTGTGGTGCAGACGCGCACTGGCCCGGACGAGGAGCCAGTGCATTACTTCATCACCCAAGGACCGGAGGAGGTCCGGGTCAATCGAGCCGTCTGGGAAAATGCTCCCGAATTCCCAGGCATTGCCCAGGGGCCGGTCGCGTCCAACCCCGCTTGGAGCGGATGGGAAACGGTCACCGGCGGGGTAGTGCGCTCGCCAAGCCCGAATCGCTTCTTGCAGTTCCAAGTGCGCTTTTTGCAGCCGGGCGTCAAGTTAGAACGACTCGTCTTCGAGTACTCTTCGCCGCCGGTTGCCGGCGAGATCTACGCCGAAATCAGCCCGCCGCTAGTCGATGTCGGGGTGGAGACGGCCTTTGTGGCGATCGTGCAGACGCACCGCCTCGCGGAGCGGTCGGACACCGGCTTCCGCTTCGTCGAGGTCCTGACCGCAGCGCAGATCGAGGGCATTGACAGCGTCAAGGTCGATGACGAACACGCACTGCACACCCTGCGCTTGGACCCCGGACGCGGATTTGCCGTAAACCTCTGGCAGCGGGTGCTAAAGGACGGCAGCCTCGTGCATATCTTCTTTCGCGGCAAGGTCTTTGTCGATGGGACGCGTTTTGATGTGCGCGTAGGCGAGCAGCGCCACGTTTTGGATCAGGCACCCTACGAGATGTTCCAGTACGCCCGCGAAGCGGATGTAGATCCTGTTCTACTCGGTGAGGGCCTGACGGTGCGCCTCTCCGCGTCAAACGCGGCCCTCGTCGCCGACGTGGAGCCGACGCCGCGGGTGCTGACGCCCAACGGCGACGGGGTCAACGACCTGTTTGCCGTCGCCTATAGCTTGCTCAAGCTGACGCGGCCAGCAGCGGTCTTGTTTCGCATCTATGATTTGAGAGGTGGTTTGGTGCGCCGGGGCTATGCTGGCGAGGACCAGAGCGGACGCTTTGCCCAAGTTTGGGATGGGCGCGACGATTGGGGTAGGCTGGTCGCACCGGGGATTTACCTCTATCACCTCGAGGTCGCAGCCGATGTCGGCACCACGCGCCACAGCGGCACAGTCAGCGTGGCGTACTGAGGAGGGTTTTGGGTAGTGATTACTTTTGGATGGTGCAGAAAGGCGCGTGACGCGCAAAGTGCTAGGGCGGTATTGAAGCTGAGATACCGCGTTTGATGGGGCCAGACAGACGCGATTAATGGGACAGTGATTTGATCTGTCCCCACGACTGAGCCTCGACGCTCGTAGCGGCAGGGGGAGCCGGTCGCCAAGTGGGCCAGTTGCCGCCCAAGCCGTTGGTCAATTCAACTAAATTGCTTCCGTCAATATCGACTACCCAGATCTCAAATTGGTCGTCCCAACTGGGACTAGAAGCGAAGGCTATTTTCATGCCGTCGGGTGACCAAGTGGGGTTTATATCTATGTCGGGTCTGTAGGTCAGGGGAGTAGCGGTCAGGGGATTAAATCCCTGCTCGAACTCACTGGCGTCTTGGATATAGATGTCAATCTGGCCCTCGTCATCCCGCCAAGCGAACGCTTCTTTGGTCCCATCCGGGGAAAGTTTGGGTCGGTGATGGGGGGCCTCTCTCCAGTCCACGGATATCGGGTTGCTTCCATCTAACGCTACGACGAACGTCTCAACGCCGTCCCGCGGATGTCCTGTAGGCAGCGTGTCATAGTAGATTCTACTCCCGTCTGCCGACCACGAAAGTATCGTTTTTTGGACTGAATCGTCCGTTACTGGTTGCTGATTGCTGCCGTCGGCGTCCATCAACCATATATCATCGTCAGCAAAGTCGATATAGGCGATCTTCATGCCATCTGGAGACCAAGCCGGACTAGTGCAATACCGTCCTTTGGTTAGATTTAGGGGGTCGCTCCCATCCGCATTCATAATCCACACGTTGAGGATCCCCTCGCGGTCGGAGATAAATGCGATTTTATCCCAGTCTTGCCCCCAGCCGTCGATGGCCAGCCCCAGCGTTGCCAAGAAGATGATCAGCATGGACCGATAGCTCATAAACATAGGACTTCTCTAGTCGCGTCGGTTTATTTTTTGCGTTCCTTTGAAGGCCCTGTGTTCCTGCCGCCCGGACTCATCCCCCTCCTAGAGCCCGCCGCAGGAAATCCACCGCACGCGGAATAACACCTCTCAGCGAGAGGACCGCGTGTCCGCCTCCCTCGTAGATGAACGCCTCGAATTCGGGGGGCTTTCGTCCCAGCGTTTCCATGGTCCGGATCAGGGAATGGGCTTGGCTGACGAGGACGGTTTCGTCGCCGTCGCCGTGGTGGAGTTGGACCGCGGGCAGATCCTCGGCGAACAGGACCGAAGAGCGGCGCACCAGTTCGAGGCGAACTTCTGCTAGGTCCACTTCACCTCTCATGTAGGGCTGGATGAAGGTGGTATCGATGTGGGCGACCCCGGTCAGGTCGCGCGGAGAGCCCATAGCCGCCTCCCGCGCAATCTCCCGGACCCAGTCGTCGAAGAAGTCGGTGGGCCCGAACAAGGCCACAATGTTCTCGATGCGCTCGTCGCGGATCCCGGCCAGCAGGGCGACGCCTGCTCCTCGGCTGCCACCGACGACGCTCAGGTCTTCGATCCTCGCCTGTGGCGTCAACTCCAATGCAACATTGAGGAGCGCCAGGGTGTCGTCCACGTCGTAGTCCCAGTGACCGCCGGGCCCCGTCGAAACCCACTCCCGGTCCTCGTACTCGAGCGGTTCGCTGCGAAAGGACGGGATTACGTAAACGAAACGGTCGCGCAGTTCGTCGAGGGCGAAGAGCACGATGCCGATTTCATCCACCTCGACTCCGCTGTCGCCCCCGTGCAGGTACATCAGGATGGGCAAGCTGCCCGGAGCCGCGGAGTCGGGGGCGAGGATTGCTCCGTAGTGGAGTATCTCCCCCACCCTGTGGGACACGATGCGCAGGGTTGCCGGGGTTTCGCCTAGCGGATACGACTCGGTGAGTTCGACGTTCGCTTCGGCTGCGGAAATGTCGCGCCGGGCCCAGTCGGCGCGGACGGCCTCTACCTCGGCCGCGGTCGGAGGCGCGAAGAGGTCGTCGAGTTTGGCCTCTACATCGGCCGCGTCGGCAACGGGCTCCACCGGGTCGCCGGCCTGATCGCATCCCGCTAGCAGCCCAAGCAGCAGCACAGCCGGTAGTAGCTCGCACACGCATCGAATGTCCAGATTACCTTTCTTCAAGAGCGACTCCTGTATTTCCACGCTGATATCAATCTGCCCTGAGCACCCTAATGTAAATACGCGCCCGCCGCAACCAGACCGTACTGGGAGTCCTGTTGCAGGACCCAAGGGAGTTGGCCTGACCTAGTCTAGGCTCAGCACCTTGACAGAGAATAAAAAAAAGCCCCTTTATGTTTCCTATACGTCTCACCATCGATCAGGCCGCGCACCGAGTAACCGCAAGCGGCGAGTTGATATCCGCCGAAACCCGCGTATCGCAAGCGCCAAAGCCCAAGGAGCAGCTATGGGAAGTGAAAAAGTGTTTACAACCGCACCCTCACCAGAAAGCCAAGGAATACCTTCACGGGCGATCCTGAATTTTCTGCAGCGGATCGACGCCGAGCGAATCTGTATGCACGGGTTCCTACTGGTGCGGCACAACAGAATCGCGGCTGAGGGATACTGGGCCCCGTGGACGGCGGAACGCACACACCGGATCTATTCGGTCAGCAAGAGTTTGGTCGCGTTGGCGGTCGGGCTGATGATCGACGAAGGCCGGCTCACCCTCGACGATCGGGTCGCCGAATACTTTCCGGACAAACTGCCAGCAGACCTTCATCCGTGGCTTGCCGCCGCGACCGTCCGGGACCTCCTGACGATGGCGACCCCCCATTCGACAACCTCCTATACGCGCGACGATCCAGACTGGGTTTGGACCTTTTTCAACCGGAGCCCCTCGCATCCTCCCGGAACGATCTTTTCGTACGACACCGCGGCAACCGTGGTGCTCACGGCCACGGTCGAACGGCTTGCTGGCATGCCCTTTTTGGATAACATGCGACCGCGATTTCTGGACCGAATCGGATTTTCCGCTGACGCATGGTGCATCCGCACGCCCGAGGGGGTGTCATGGGGCGGATCGGGGGTCATCTGTAGGCTGCGCGATATAACCAGAGTCGCACTCGCCTGCATGAACGGCGGCATGTGGGGCGATGAACGGGTCCTCCCGGAGGCGTACGTGCGCGCCGCGACCTCCTGCCAGATCGACAACGCCATCAAGGGCAACTGCGGATATGGATATCAGATCTGGCGCGAGCAAGAGAACGGATTTTCCTTCCGCGGGATGGGCAGTCAGTACGCCATCTGTTTTCCCGACCAAGAGTTCCTGTTCACCTGCATCGCCGACACACAGG
>JAJDYK010000357.1 GCA_022825185.1 Candidatus Latescibacterota bacterium
GTCAAGCTCTGCGAGTTTGCTCGCTGCGTAGTCTTTGAAGCGGCTGTCTTTGACTGCTTGGTTGTACCAGCGCCGCGCCTCCTGTCGTTGGCCGAGCTGAAAATGCGCGTCGCCCAGCAGCGCCTCGGCGGCTGGGTAGTCATCTTGGCAACTGGTGGCGCGCCGACCGAACTCAACGGCTTGGCGAAAGTTGCCCATGCCGTAGTGAGCCTCGCTCAGTCGGTAATGCGTCTCGCAGTAGTCTTTGTCTAGATCGGCGGCCTTGTTCAGCGGGGCAATGGCCTCGTGGAAACGACCGAGTTGGTTGAGCGCAATGCCGAGCAAGCGATGCCCTTCGGCGTACGTGTCGTCGATCTTTAGGGCATTTTGCAAAAGCGGCACCACGCCCTCTATATCGTCGGTATTGAACTTCACCCGCGCCAAGTCGCCGTACGATTCCATGTACGTGGGGTCGGCTTCTATGGAACGCTGGTAGGTGACGACGGATTTGCCGTAGTCGCGGTTGAGGCGCTGGATATCGCCGAGGGCGTTGTAGGGTCTGGCGTCGGTGGGATCGGCTGTTATGGCCTCGGCATAGGCCATAGCAGCTTTGTCTTTCTCGCGCAGGCCGCTGTAGGAAAGGCCCATGATGTAGAGCGATTGGGCGTCGAGTACGCCAAGCTTTTGGCTATCGGTAAGATAGGTGATGACCTCGTTGTACTTTTTTTGCCGAAAGCTGTTGAGGGCGGCCTTTTTATAGAGTTGGGCTAGGGCCTTGGCGGACTTCTCCGGCTTGATGCCGAGGGCATGGGCTGCGGTAAAACTGGCGATGGCTTTGTCGTACTCGTTGAGGGCCTTGTAGGAAATGCCGAGGACGTAGTGAGCGTTTCCGTAGGAGGAATCGGTCTCCACGGCCTTTTCTAGATCGATGACGGCGTTGCGGTAGTTGCCCTTTTTGACCAAGTCGTAGCCTGTGCGGAAGTAGTCGAGGGCTTCGGGCGATTGGGCGAGGGCTGGGGCACTCAAAAGCGCGAGCGCGAGACTGAGCAAGCGGCAGTACTGCAAAGCGGATTCTCCTATAAAATGGTAAAAGGCGTGGGCGGGCTTAGCGGCGGGCGTCGAGTCGGGCCTTGACTTCGCCGTCGTCGGGAAAGCGGCCTTCTTGTAGCTTGGAAAAGATCAGTTCGCCATTGAGGCTGACTTCAAACCGCCCTCGGTCTGAGGGCACTAGCGAGAAGGCGGCGATGTCGGTCTTGTAGGCGACGAGTAGCTGTTCCGCCAAACTGGCGGCTCTGGTTTCGTAGCCTCAAGCAGAGCAGTAAATGAGTTCCAAGTTCACGGGAAACCTCCTTGGGAATAGGGGTTGAAAAAGTATAAAAGTCCCTAGGCTCGTTGTCAAAAACGGCAAGTGGGTGCAGTGGACGAGGTTATAGACGGCTCTTATCTTTATCATACATTCTTGAATGAGAATCAGCCTCGGCAAATTCCACAGACGGTTCCACCAATATCCACCTCATTGATAGAAAACGCGGTATGGCGGGCACTTTGTTCGACAAGCAAAAATGTGGCAGTGCGCGGCTCGCCCTTGGGGCCTTGCTAGTGGGCGCGAGCTTGGGCTTGGCGTGTGGAGGCCCCGCGCCGGAAGAGTATATTCGGCAGTTCAAAAGCCTGCAAAAAGCCGAGCGCGTCAAAGCCGCCAACCAGCTCATCCGCTTTGACGCCGACGAGGTCGTCCCCCTGCTGATTGAGGAAGCCGACTCCGGGTACATCCGCGTGCGGTTTGAGGTGATACAACTGTTGGGCCGCTTTAAGGACGAGCGCGCCGTGCCGACGTTGATCTCCGCCCTAAAAGATAAGTCGCCGAGGGTGGCGGCGGCCGCGGCGTGGGCATTGGGCGAGATTGGTGCGCCCGCCGCGCTCGCTCCGCTGCTCAAGTACGCGCGCGATCCCACGGTGGAAGTGCGCCAATACGTGCTCGGTGCGCTCGGGTCGTGCCATTCGTACGAAGCCGAACCGGCCTTGAGCGACTCGGCTTTCCGCGTGGTGCGCCGCGCCTTGCGTGCCCCCAAGCCCAAGTGGCGAGTCGCCGCCTTGCAGAGCCTGCGCGCTTACGGGTACCGCGACGCAGTGGAAGAAGTCATTCGCATGTCAGTGGATCCCTCGGACGAGGTGCGCTATGTCGCGGTGCAGGCCCTCGGCCAGATCGGCAGCGCCGCGCTCCGTCGGCCCGCCCGCAACGCCATCTACGAGGCCCTAGTGGTCGCGCTCGACGCCGACGAGTTGCAGAGTATCCGCAGCAAGGCCATGCACGCCCTCGCCGAGATGGGCGATAAGCGGGCCGTGCCGCACTTGCAGCAGCTAATGCGCGAGGGCACGGAAGAAGACCAAACCGCGGCGCGGCTAGCCCTGTACAAGCTAAGCCCCGAAGTTGCCGAAGCGATGAGACAAACTGAGTCAGGAGCGAAATGAAGGAACTGAAGATCGGCTTCCCGTCTGGGAGCTTGCAGGAGTCCACGTTTGACCTGTTTGTCCGCGCTGGCTATCGCGTGCGGCTCGCGCCGCGCTCGTACGTGCCCGACATTGACGATCCCCAGCTTGCGGGCCTGATGTTCCGAGCGCAGGAAATCGCCCAGTACGTGGCGCGGGGCGTGGTCGATGTGGGCCTGACGGGCCGAGACTGGATCCTCGAAAGCGAGGCCGAGGTGATCGAAATCGGCGAACTGACTTATAGCAAGAGCACGGCGCGGCCCTTGCGCTGGGTCATTGCCGTGCCCGAGGATTCGCCCATCCAATGCGTCGAAGACCTCGCGGGCCGCCGCATCGCCAGCGAATTGATTGGCGTGACGCGCCGTTTTTTGCAGGATCGCGGGGTGGAGGCTGAGGTGGAGTTTTCGTGGGGCACGACCGAGGTCAAGGCCGGCATTCCCGGGCTAGTGGATGCGGTCGTCGAGGCGACCGAAACGGGCACATCGCTCAAGGCCAACCGGCTGCGCATCGTCGATACGGTCTGCGAATCGACGCCGCGCTTGATTGCCAACAAGGCCGCGTGGGTCGATGGCTGGAAGCGGGAGAAGGCCGAGAATTTGTTGATGCTGCTCAAGGGCGCGCTCGAAGCCGAGCACAAGGTCGGCCTCAAGATGAATGTGCCGCGCGCCCAGCTCGACCGCGTCATCGCCCGGCTGCCAGCCCTGCACACGCCCACGGTTTCCAGCCAGATGGACGACGAATGGGTGGCGTTGGAAATCGTTGCTGACGAGCGCGTGGTGCGCGAGTTGATCCCCCCGCTCAAGCGGCTCGGGGCCGAAGGCATCATCGAATATCCGCTCAACAAGGTTGTGTACTGATGGTACCTATTGCGTCCTATCCCTCCGAGCCGCTCGCCGCGCCGCTCGCCGCCCTGCTGGCTCGCCGCCCCGAATCCGATCCCGAGATCGAGGACGCGGTGCGGGACATTCTGCGGCAGGTGCGGAAAGAAGGCGATGCCGCACTGTGCGCGCTGACGCAGCGCTTCGATGGCGTGGAGGTGTGCCAGTTGAGGGTGCCAGCGTCTGTGCTCGCCGAGGCCGAGGCTGCGCTCGATCCGAACCTGCGCGCTTCTATGGAGGCGGCGGTAGCCAACATTCGCGCCTTCCACGAGCGGCAAAAGCTCAATTCGTGGTTTGTCGAAGACGGCGACGGGGTGATGCTGGGCAAAAAAATTACGCCCATTGAGCGGGTGGGATTGTGCGTGCCGGCTGGTGAGGTGCCGCTGTTTTCGAGCTTGCTGATGACGGCCGTGCCCGCGCAGGTGGCTGGCGTGGACCAGCTCTGCGTGGTCACGCCACCCGTAGCGGCTGGTCGCCCGGCCCCGGTGATTGCGGCTGCCGCGCGCTTGTTGGGCATTGACGAAGTGTACGCCGTGGGTGGAGCGCAGGCCGTGGGTGCGCTGGCGTATGGCACGGAGAGCATTCCGCCAGTGCACAAGATCGTCGGCCCAGGTTCCCCCTATACGGTGGCTGCGCAGCGGCAGGTATTTGGCACCGTGGGCATCGCGCTGTTGCCCGGCCCGTCGGAAATTGTGGTGCTCGCCGACGCGGGAGCCGACCCGCGCTTGGTGGCCGCGGATTTGCTTTCGCAGGCCGAGCACGGCTGGGGAGTGGCGTGCGTGTGCATCACGGATTGCGCGGCCTTGGCGCGCCGCGTGCAGGAGGAGCTTGAAGCGCAACGAGCGGTGCTCCCGCGCTATTCAATTATAGATAGTGCTTTAGAAGAATACGGCGCAATTGTCGTGGTGCCTAACCTCGAAGTGGGGATTGAACTGCTCAATCGCCTAGCGCCGGAACACGCCGAATTGCAGGTGGCCGACCCGTGGCGCTGGGTCGATTCCGTTCGCCATTGCGGCGCGCTGTTCCTCGGCGCGGCGGCTTCCGAGCCGGTTGGCGATTACTTCGCTGGCACCAACCACGTACTGCCGACGCAAGGCGCGGCGCGCTATGCCTCGTCGCTGGGGTGGGCCGATTTCGTCAAGACGACGAGCATCATCGCGTACACCCCAGAGCGCTTGGCCCACACGGCCGAGCACATTGCCCGCATGGCGCAGGCCGAGGGCTTGGAGGCCCACGCGCAGGCCGTCCGCATCCGCCAACAGGGGCCTACATCATGAGCGCAGATCGCCGCACGGCGCAGATTGTGCGCCAGACGACCGAGACTGAGATCGAGTTATCGCTGTGTCTCGATGGCAGCGGCCAGTGCCGCGCCGACACCGGCCTCGGCTTCTTCGACCACATGCTGCATGCTTTTGCGCGGCACGGCCTTTTCGACTTAGAGGTACAGTGCCGTGGCGATTTGCACGTGGATGCTCATCACACGGTGGAAGACGTGGGCATCTGCCTCGGCCAAGCCATTGCCCAAGCCCTCGGGGACAAGGCCGGTATCCAGCGCTACGGCCACAGCTACGTGCCCATGGACGAAGCCTTGGCGCGGGCGGTGGTGGATTTGTCGGGTCGGGCCTATTTGGTCTTTGCCGCGGCTTTTAGTGAGGAGCGGGTCGGCGCGCTGGATGTGTCTTTGGTGCGGGAGTTTTTCTACGCGGTGGCCGATCAAGGCCGGATGAATCTGCATCTCGACCTCATACGCGGCCACAATGCCCACCACGGCATTGAAGCGCTCTTCAAGGCGTTCGCCCGCGCCCTGCTGATGGCTGTGCAGCAAAGCGAGCGGGTCCAGGGCATTCCTTCGACCAAGGGCGTGCTCTGAGGCGCGAGCTTGCCTCCCATGAAAATCTGCCATCTGATGTACGACGACATTGCCAACCCGTGGCTGGGCGGCGGTGGTGCGGTGCGGGCGATGGAACTCTACCGCCGCTTGGCCAGCCGCCACGAGATTACCATCGTCAGTGGCCTGTTTCCCGGAGCTGAGTTAGAAACCGAACGGCACGGCCTGCGCCTGTTGCGCGTTGGCTCGGCCCGCAGCTATGCCCTGAGCCGGGTGGGCTATTGCCGCGAAGCCGTGGCGCAGTTGCAGCGGCTGGAGTGGGATTTGTGGATCAATGAGTTTTCGGCGTTTGCGCCGCTGCGCGTTCCGGCGGCACTGCGGCGGCAGGGTTTGCTTTTGTTTTATCACTTCATGGGACTTCACGCGCTTGCCAAGCATCCGTTGGTGGGCGGTGTGGCGTGGCTGTGCGAGCGGCGCGCCCTGCGGGCTTATGGTCGGATTTTGACGATTGCGCCTAGCGTGCAAGAGCGCGTTCAGCGGCGTGCGCGCGACGCGGAGGTCAATCTGGTGTACAGTGGCGTCGATCGGCGTTTTTTTGCGCTGATGCCCGAGGAAGCGCCGTACTTGCTCTACTTTGGGCGCATGGATGTACACACCAAGGGGATCGACCTGTTGATCGCTGCGTTTGCCGAGATTGCTGACGAGTACCCGGATATTCGACTCAAGTTGGCTGGGCGTGGGACTCCTAAGCAGCTCGCTAAGGTGCGCGACTTGGCGCGGAGGGTGGGACTGGAGAGCCGGGTGGAGATAATCGGGAATGTGGATGAGGAACGACAAGGCGAGCTTTTGCGCCGTGCGCTCGTGGTCTGCGTCCCGTCGCGCTACGAGGGGTGGTGCATGGTAGCGGTGGAAGCTGCGGCCGCTGGGAAAGCTGTGTTGGGTACGGACATTGACGGCCTGCGGGATGCTGTGCGCCACGATGAGACTGGGGTGTTGGTGCCGCCCGAGGATGTGGGGGCTTTGGCAAGCGGGATGCGGGCGTTGATTGCTGACGACGCGAGGCGGCGGGCGTTGGGGGCGGCGGGCCGGGCGTGGGCTGGGCGGTTTAGCTGGGATCGGTTGGCCGAGGATTTGGAGGGCGTGTATTTGCGGGCGGTTGAGGGAGCCCGCCACTAGGGCAGCTTGAGGAGGATGGACACCAACAAACTGCCGAGTGCTAATAGGCTGGCTACCTGCATCCCAATAATCCAGCTAATGGACGCACGCAGCTCGCGCATGTCCTGACGCAAATCGATGATCGCTTGGGCGGTCTGTTCGGCGATTCCTTGGGTTACGGGTTCGCTCATGGTTGCGATGTAGGGGTGGGGATTAGTTCAGCTTCATTAGAATGGAGACCAATAGGCTGCCGATAGCTAATAGGCTAGCGACCTGCATTCCCACTAACCAGCGTGTTTGCGCGTCGAAGCGGGCATTGGTATCGCGGCGCAGATTGATGATCTCTTGCTGAATTTCGCTTATAGTGCGCTC